>BTUT01000062.1:0-10653 GCA_045862935.1 Acidimicrobiia bacterium | reverse complement strand
GGCCACGGCCGCATGCACCGCGCTGCAGCTGCCCGCCGATGCCTCGGCCGACGCAGCCGAGCCGTTGGGCGCACCTCCCGCCCCGCCGGCGATCACGTTCTCCTCGAGCGAAGCCACGAACTGCGCGAGCAGCTTGCTCGAGACGTCGGCCATCACCCCGCGGCCGAACTGGGCGACCTTCCCGGTGACGTTGAGGTCGGTGTCGACGCTCACGTCGGTCGCGCCGTCGCTCTCGGCGAGCTGCACCGTGACGGTCGCCGACGCGTTCCCCTGACCGCGGGTGTCGCGGCCTTCCCCCTTGAGCACGATGCGCCGTGCGGCCTCGTCGGCCTCGACGATGCGGGCCGCGCCCTTGTACTGCGCCGTGATCGGCCCCACCTTGACCTTCACCACCCCGCGGTACTCGTCACCCTCGATCTCCTGGAGCTGCGCACCGGGCATGCAGGGCGCGATGCGCTCGACGTCGAGCAGGATGCGCCACGCCTCGTCGATGGGGACGTCGACGCGGAACTGGTCCTCGATCTTCAGGGACATGGGGCCTCCGTCAGGAGTCGGGGTGCGGTGCCCGATCGACGTCGTCGACGCCGTGGGCGCGGGCGCCGCGATCGAGCGCCCGTAGGTCGTCGAGCGTATCGACATCGATCGGATCCCCGGTATCCGTGCAGTCGACCTCGACCACCACCCGGTCGGCCATGAGCTGGCGCGCGCCCTCGTCACCGGTGAGCGCCCGGGCGGCCGCCCACACCGACCGTGCGAGCAGCACGGGGTTCCGCCGCTCACCGTGGTAGGTCGCGACCGCGATCTCGGCGCCGGTACGGCCGGCCTCGGCCAGGCGACGGTAGGCCTCGGCACCGACGCGCGGCTGATCGGCGAGGCCGATGCACGCCGCGGAGACGTCGCGATCGGTCGCCAGGTGGTCGAGCGCGGCCCCCAGGCTCTGGCTGATCCCTTCGTGCCAGCGGGGCGACGTCACCACCACCACCCCGGGAGGCGCGACCGCAGCCACGCGTTCGCCCTCCCGGCCCACCACGAGCAGCACCGGCGCGCAGCCGCTGGCGCGCGCGGCGTCGAGCGCCCACGCCACGAGCGGTCGACCACGGTCCGCGAGGAGCGGCTTCGGCGTGTCGCCCTCGGCACGCGATCCGCGTCCCGCCGCGAGGACGACGGCCGCGGTCGACACCGCGTCGCTACGCGTCCGCAGCGTCGAGCGCGCGCCGGACGAGCACGCGAGCGAGGTGCTCCCGGTACTCGGGCGACCCGTTGAGATCGGAGGGGGCTTCGGTGCCCTCCGCCGCGAGCTGGGCCGCGTCCTCGACCGATGCACCCGCCGTGAGCGCATCCTCGACCGCGCGGGCGCGAAGGGGTGTGCTCCCCATGTTCACGAGCGCCACGCGGGTCGACCCGTTGCGCACGGCGAGCGCGCCGACGATCGCCCAGTCCTGGGCACGGCGGTTGAACTTCTGGTAGCTCCAGGCGCCGCGCGCCTTCGGGACGCGGATCTCGGTGAGGAGCTCGTCGGGCGCGAGCGCCGTCTCGAGGAAGCCGAGGAAGAAGTCGGCCGCGGCGATGGTGCGCTCGCCGCCGGGCCCGAGCACCACGAAGTCGGCGTCGAGCGCGAGCAGGGCCGCGGGGAGGTCGGACGCGGGGTCGCCGTGCGCGACGGAGCCGCCGAGCGTGCCCCGGTGGCGGACCTGGTTGTCGCCCACCTCGGCCGCCACACCCCGCAGTGCCGGGCACTCGGTCGCGAGCAGCGCGCTCGTCTCGAGGTCGCGGTGGCGGGTGAGCGCTCCGATCGCGAGGTGATCCCCCGCGTCGCGGACGTAGGACAGGTCACGGAGACGACCCACGTCGACCAGGACCGCCGGCGTGGCCAGCCGCAGCTTCATGAGCGGGATGAGCGACATCCCACCGGCGAGCAGCTTCGCCTCGTCGCCGTGCTCCGTGAGCGCCGCGAGCGCCGCATCGGTCGAGTCGGCCCGTACGTACTCGAACGCCGCGGGGATCACTTCGCCGCCTGGAGGGTCTTCGCCGCGGCGAGCACCGCCTGGACGATGTTGTGGTAGCCGGTGCACCGACAGAGGTTGCCCTCGAGACCGAGGCGCACCTCGCGCTCGGTCGGGTCGGGGTTCTCCTCCAGGAAGCTCACCGCCGCCATCACCATGCCGGCCGTGCAGAACCCGCACTGCAGGCCATGGTTCTCGTGGAACGCCTGCTGTACGGGATGGAGCTGCTCGATCGAGGGGGCGAGCCCCTCGATCGTGGTGATCGATCCCCCGTCGGCCTGCGCCGCGAACATCGTGCACGACTTCACCGACTCACCGTCGAGCAGCACGGTGCACGCACCACACGACGACGTGTCGCAGCCCACCTTCGTGCCCGTCAGCTCGCACGCCTCACGGAGGTAGTGCACGAGCAGCGTGCGGGGCTCGACGTCGTGGGACCGCTCGACGCCGTTCACGGTCATGGACACCTGCACGGGGCACTCCCCTCCCGGCCGCCGGTCGCGTGCGCCGGGCACTCTATCCGCGCCGGGTCAGCCCGACCGGGTGGGGCCGGCACGCTCCAGCTCGATGCGCACGAGGACCCGACGCTCGCGCTCCATGGCGTTGCGGTAGTCGTCCCAGTCGGGGTGCTCGCCCGCGACCCGCCGGTAGTAGTCGACGAGGCCGTCGAGCGCGGCGGGCAGGCTCACGATCTCGGCGCGCCCGTCGACCTGCACCCACTCGCCGAAGAACCCGTCGGGCAGGACGCACAACGACACGCGCGGGTCCCGGCGCAGGTTGCGCGTCTTGTAGGCCGTCTCGCGGGTGCTCACCACCACGAACCCCGCGTCGTCGACGGCGCATGCCACCGGAGACAGCTGCGGGCGGCCGTCGGCCCGCATCGTGGCCATCACTGCGTGGTGGTTGTCGCGGATGTACGCCTGTGCGTGCTCGAGGTCCATCACGACCATCCTTCCGTCGCCCGGTGCCGCGCCCACGCCCCGACCCAGTATGTACGACCGCGGCGGTGCCCGGCCTCGGAGGGCACCGGATCCAGGCTCAGACGCCGCCACCGGCGAAGAAGCGCACGATGCGTCCGAGGCGCTTCACCCGCCACCGGAGACCGATCGGCGAGTAGGCGACGATGCAGAAGACCGCCCAGACGCCGTCGCGCCAGCCGATCTTCTTGCCCTCCTCGTACGTGCGCCCCGAATAGGAGATCCCCACCTCGTAGATCCGCCATCGCCCCGCGGCGAGCTTGGCGGTCATCTCGGGCTCGATGCCGAAGCGGTCCTCCTCCAGGGCGACGCTCTGGATGACCTCGCGCCGGAAGGCCTTGTAGCACGTCTCCATGTCCGTGAGGTTGAGGTTCGTGAACATGTTCGAGACGGTCGTGAGCGCCTTGTTGCCCACGAAGTGCCAGAAGTAGAGGACCCGGTGCGGCCGCCCCGACAGGAAGCGTGACCCGAACACGGCGTCGGCCCTCCCGTCGAGGATGGGCGCCAGGATCTGGTCGTACTCGACGGGGTCGTACTCGAGGTCCGCGTCCTGGACGATGACGAGCGGCCGCGACGCGCGCGCGAAGCCCGCGCGCAGGGCGGCGCCCTTGCCGCGGTTGCCGGGCGCGCGGACGACCACGACCCGAGGATCGTCGACGGCCGCGAGGATGTCCGGCGTGGCGTCGGTCGAACCGTCGTCCACGACGACGACCTCCCCCGTGTACGGGGACGCGAGCACCGCTTCGAGCGCCGCGGTGATGGTCACCTCCTCGTTGAAGCACGGCATCACCACGGTCAAGCAGTGCTCCGCGGTGATCTCGTCGACCCGGCCCACCACGCCTACGCCAGGACGATCGCGAGGATCTCGTCGGGGATGTCGAAGTTCGCGTACACGCTCTGCACGTCGTCGTGGTCCTCGAGCGCGTCGACCACGCGCAGCACCGACTTCGCGGCGGCTTCCTCCCCGAGGGCGACGGTGGCGCTCGGCAGCATCGTGAGGTCGGCGCTGCTCACGACGATCCCGGCGGCATCGAGCGCGGTGCGCACCGCGTGGAGGTCGGTGGGGCCCGTCGTGACCTGCCACGTGTCGCCGGTGTCGACGATGTCCTCGGCGCCGGCATCGAGCGCCGCGAGCATCAGGTCGTCCTCGTTCGCGGCGTCGCGCTCGAGGATGACCAGGCCCTTGCGCTCGAACTGCCACGCCACCGACCCGGGCTCGGCCATCGATCCGCCGTTGCGGCTGAAGATGTTCTTGATCTCGGCCGTCGTCCGGTTGCGGTTGTCGGTGAGGCACTCCACGAACACCGCCACGCCGTTGGGGGCGTAGCCCTCGTACGAGACCGGCTCGTAGCGCACGCCTTCGAGCTCGCCCGTGCCGCGCTTGATCGCGCGCTCGATCGTGTCCACCGGCACTGAGTTGTCGCGGGCCTTCTGGACCATCGTGCGCAGCGTGGGGTTTCCCTCGAGGTCGCCGCCGCCCTCACGCGCCGCCACCTCGATCTGGCGGATGAGCCGCGCGAAGAGCTTGCCCCGAGCCTTGTCGGCTGCGCCCTTCTTGTGCTTGATCGAGTGCCACTTGGAATGACCGCTCACGCCGTCGCCCCCTCAGTCGGGTGTTGCAGGAACCGCTCGTGGACGCGCAGGTCGCCCGAGAGCTCGGGATGGAAGGTGCTCGCCCACACGGGGCCGCGCCGCACGAGGACCGCGTGGCCGTCGAGCTCCGCGAGGACCTCGACCCCGGTCCCCACGCGCTCGACGATCGGCGCGCGGATGAACACGCCGGGGAACGGCGCCCCGGTGAGGCCGCGGATCCGCAGCGGCGCTTCGAAGGAGTCGCGCTGACGGCCGTACCCGTTGCGACGGACGCTCACGTCGAGGATCGCCAACGGCTCCTGATCGGCGCGACCGTCGCGCACCTCCGTCGCGAGGAGGATCAGCCCGGCGCACGTCGCGAGCACCGGCATCCCGTCGCGCAGCTGCTCGCGGAGGGGCTCGCGCAGACCGGACGTGTCGAGCAGGCGGGCCATGGTCGTGGACTCCCCACCCGGCAGCACGAGCGCGTCCACACCGCTCAGGTGCTCGGGAAGTCGAACCTCCACGCACGGCGCGCCGAGCGCCTCGATCGCTTCACGGTGCTCCCGGAACGCCCCCTGCAGCGAGAGGACCCCGACCTTCACCGCAGCCTCGTTCGCCGCGACCCGGGGCGCCCGCTCCCCGTGGCTACCAACCTCGGTCGGCGAGCTTCACGTCGAGGGCGGCGATCTCCTCGCCCCGCATCGGCTCGCCGAGGTTGCGCGACACCTTCGCCACGATCGAGGCGTCCCGGAAGTGCGTGGTGGCCTCGACGATGGCCTTCGCGCGCACCGCCGGGTCCTCGCTCTTGAAGATGCCGCTGCCCACGAACACCGCCTGCGCGCCCAGCTGCATGACGAGCGCAGCATCGGCCGGCGTGGCGATCCCACCTGCGCAGAAGAGGGGAACGGGGAGCTCCCCACGCTCGGCCACCTCCTCGACGAGCGGGAGCGGGGCCTGCAGGTCCTTCGCCCAGCCGAAGCGCTCCGCCTCGTCGGCCACCGTCAGCCGGCGGATGTCGCCCAGGATGGACCGCAGGTGGCGCACGGCCTCCACGATGTTGCCCGTCCCGGCCTCACCCTTCGAGCGGATGAGCGCGGCGCCCTCGCCGATGCGGCGCAGCGCCTCCCCGAGGTTCGTCGCGCCGCACACGAACGGCGCCGTGAACGCCCACTTGTCGACGTGGTGCGCCTCGTCGGCGGGGGTCAGCACCTCCGACTCGTCGATGTAGTCGACCCCGAGCGCTTCGAGCACCTGCGCCTCGGCGAAGTGACCGATGCGGCACTTCGCCATCACCGGGATCGTCACCACCGCCTGGATGCCCTCGATCATGGCCGGGTCGCTCATGCGGGCCACGCCGCCGTCGCGACGGATGTCGGCCGGAACCCGCTCGAGCGCCATCACGGCGACGGCCCCCGCGTCCTCGGCGACGCGCGCCTGCTCGGGGGTGACGACGTCCATGATCACGCCGCCGCGCAGCATCTCCGCGAGGCCCCGCTTCACGCGGGCGGTTCCGGTGGTGTGCGAGTCGGGCGTGTCGGTCATGTCCACGAGTCTACGAGCCCGGCCGTCACGACCACTCCCCCGATGATGCCTCCCCGCCGCCGGACAACCGGGAGGATGACGCTTCGCCGATGATGATGCGTCCCCAGTGCACGAATGCGCGGCCGGGGGACGCATCACCGGGGGACGCATCACCGGGGGACGCATCACCGGGGGACGCATCAACCGGGGTGGGTCAGCGCTGCTTCTTGGTGGTGGTCGGCGGCTTGGTGGGCGGCGTGGTGGGCGGCACGGTGGGCGGCGGCAGCGGCGCCGCGACGAGATCGACGGGGGACCCGGTGGGCAGCAGCTCGACCCACGTCCGACCGGGCGTGAGTCGGATCGGCAACCCGGCCGCGTCCACGAACTGGGTGGGCGTCTCCGGGTTCGGCTTCACCCACCGACCCCGCACGAGCTGGTGGTCCGAGAAGACCCACGCCTCGCCCTCCCCGAGGAGCTCGCCCTCGGCGCCTCGCGGGTAGCTCACGAACTGCACGATCACGTTGGTGGGCGCCACCTGCGCACCCGACTCGTCGGTGAACGCCACCGCGCCGTAGGAGCGCTTCCAGGTGCGGGTGGCCGGGTCGAAGGTGTACGTGGGGTCGTACCCCGCTTGGAAGCCGACCCGGAACGAGTCGATCCCCTCACCCGCGAAGGTCTCCCCCTTCCCCAGGTACGTGAAGAGCGGGCGGGGGGGAACCGGCTCGCCACCGCGGGCCCACAGCTTCGCGGGGTCGCCGAAGAGGTTGTGGGGGGCGTAGCGCTTCGGGTCGCGGGAGAAGGCGTCGGCCGCGTTGTTCTCGTCGATCCACACCGTCGGGGTCTCGCGGATCAGGCGTACGTTCTCGTCCGTACCCCCCGAGTAGGCGATCACCCCACCGATCGGCCACACCACGTTGGGATCCATGAGCCGCACCGACCGGATCGGCCCCACACGGCCGGGCGCGGCCGAGCTGAACACGGCCCAGAAGCGGGTGATGCCGCCCTCGACCATCTCCTCGTAGACGACGTCGGCAACGTCGAGCCCCGCCTGAGGACGCGCGTCCGGGGTGTTCTCGATCTTCACGCTCAGCGCGCTGCGCGTCTGGCTGACCCCGGACGGGTCCGGAAGGCCCGTGAGGGGGGCCGTCGGCACGAAGACCGTCGTCGTGGTCGGCGGGATCGTCGTGGCGGTCGTCCGGCGGCGCTCCGGAGCGGCCGAACTGCCGCCGCCGCACGACACGAGTGCGGCACCCGCACCGAGCCCGAGCACGACGAGGGCCGCCGTCGCGCTCAACCAGCGGCGGCGCGCGCGGCGGCGCCGCTCGCGCACCCGTCGGCTCACATCGCCTCCAGGATCGCGATCCGCTCCTCGAGGGGCGGGTGCGTGTCGAACATCGAGTTGAGCTTCGCCCCGCGATGACCGGTCTCGCGGTCGAGGGGGGACTCGATCCACAGCTGCGCGGTGGCCCGGGTCGCCTGGTGCACGACGGCCTGATCGGCCTGGAGCTTGCGCAGCGCCGACACGAGGCCGGGGGGGTACCGGGTGAGCGACACCCCTCGCGCGTCCGCGAGCAGCTCGCGCTTGCGACTCAACGAGAACTGCATCAGCATCGCCGCGAACGGCGCCAGGACGAGCAGGGCCATCGCCGCGAGCGCGATCACGATGCCGAGGGGGCCGGCGTCGACGTTGTCGCGGCGATCACGGCGCAGGCCACCCCAGACCATGAACCGCAACCCGATGTCGGCGAGCAGCGCGATCGCGCCGACCGCGACCACCGCCACCGTGGACACGAGGATGTCGTAGTTCTTGATGTGGGACAGCTCGTGCGCGAGCACCCCTTCGAGCTCGACCCGGTTCATCTGCGCGAGGAGACCCGTGGTGACCGCGATCGCGGAGTGCTCGGGGTTGCGGCCGGTGGCGAACGCGTTGGGTGCAGGGTCGTCCACCACGTACAGCCGCGGCTTGGGCAGCCCCGCCGCGATGCACAGACCCTCGACCAGGTTGTGGTAGCGGCGGTACTCGGTCGGGTCGGCCGGCTTGGCCCGGGTCGCGGCGAGGGCCACGGAGTCCGACTTGTAGTAGGCGAAGAAGGCCATGAACAGCGCGATGGCCAACGCCACGATCGCGATGACGAAGCTGCCGCCGATCAGGACGTCGATCGCGATGCCGACGAGCAGGATCAACAGGACGAAGAGCGAGAGCAGGAAGAACGACTTCCGGCGGTTCCGGCCGATCTCCTTCGCGAAGGTCGTGCGGTCGGCCGGCGCGTTGAGGTCGGGCGCGGTCATGTGAGAGGCGGGCGCTCCTCGTCCTGGGTCAGGGCTCGATCTCAGAACTCGACGCGCGGGACGGTGCCGGCCTCGGGCTCGGCATCGAAGAACTCGCGGCGCTCGAAGTTGAACATCCCGGCGATGAAGTTGCGGGGGAAGGTCTGGATCGCGTTGTTGTACGACAGGACGCTGTCGTTGAAGAACTGCCGCGAGTAGGCGATCCGGTCCTCGGTGGCGGTCAGCTCCTCCTGGAGGTTGAGGAAGTTCTGGTTCGCCTTGAGATCCGGGTACGCCTCGGCCACCGCGAACAGGCTCTTCAGCGCACCGGTGAGCACGTTCTCGGCTTGGGCCTGCTGGCCCATCGTGCCGCCTCGCTGGGCGTTGATCGCGTTGGCCCGGGCGTTCGTCACGGCCTCGAGCGTCTCGCGCTCGTGCGCGGCGTAGCCCTTCACCGTCTCGACGAGGTTGGGGATGAGGTCGTAACGGCGCTTCTGCTGGACCTCGATCTGCGAAGCCGCGTTGTCGACGTTGTTCCGCTTCTTGACCAGGCTGTTGTAGGTGAAGATGAGGAACAGGACGACGAGCAGGACGATGACGCCGATGACGATCGCGATGACCACGGGAGGATGCTAGCGGCGGGTCGGCCTCGATCCGCGACATGGGCACCCCGCCACGCCTCAGCCCCGGAGGCGGACCGGCCGGGCCATGTCGGTGCCGGCCCGGGAGTCGGCGATCGCGTCCTCGTAGATGCCCTCGTAGCACTCGGCGAGGCGATCCATCGAGAGCTCGTCGGCACGCGCGGCACCGGTCGCCGCCACCGCGTCCCGTTCGTCGGCGTCGTCGAGCAGCGCCCGCAAGGCGTCTCGGAGGGCGACGGCGTCACCGGGGGGCACGAGGCGTGCCTCGCCACCGGTCTGGGCCACCGCTCGGTAGCCGGTGAGGTCGGACGCCACCACGGCGGTCCTCGCGGCCATGGCCTCGAGCAGTACCACCCCGAACGACTCTCCCTCGATCGACGGGAAGCAGGCGATGGTCGCACCGCGCAGGCGACGCGCCTTCTCCTCCTCGGTGATGCGGCCCAGCCAGTCCACCCCGGCGACGCCACGACCCCGCAGCGCATCGGTCTCGGGCCCCGAGCTCGCCACCCACAGGCGCGCCCCCCGATCCAACCCCGCGAACGCCTCGAGCAGCACGGCGAGCCCCTTGCGGGGCTCG
This sequence comes from Acidimicrobiia bacterium, assembly GCA_045862935.1. Taxonomy (GTDB): domain Bacteria; phylum Actinomycetota; class Acidimicrobiia; order IMCC26256; family PALSA-555; genus CAIUKV01. The sequence goes on along the minus strand of BTUT01000062.1, from coordinate 1,091 downwards.
TGACGGCCCACGAACACGATCACCGGCTGCTCGCTCGGCCACGGGTCGGCGGCGGCGTAGTGGTCGACCTCGACGCCGTTGAACAGCACACGGCATTCGACGCCGAACGCGGTCTCGACGTCGCGGCTGGCCTCCGCCGAGACGGAGGTGCACACCGCGAGACGGTCGACCATTCGCTGCAGCGGGCGACGCAACGCCACGTACCAGCGGTTGAAGCCCGCACGGTACGACGCGTGGAAGGTGCCGACCTTTGCGACCTCGGTCCCCACGAGGGCCGCGTGGGTCGGGCCGGGGGTGAGCGGCTCGTGAAGGTGCACGACGTCGGGCGCGAAGCCTCGCAGCGCCTCGAGCGTGCGCGCCGCGGCGAGGTGGTTCGAGGTGATGGGGGCGATCGAGCCGTTGCTCGGGAACCGCCGGGTCGGACCCACCGTGGTGATCCCCGTCTCGGGCGGCGGCCCGTCGCACGGTGCGATCACCCGGGTCTCCATGCCCCGGCGGCGCAGCGCGTGGGCCAGGCCCAGCACCTGACCCTGCACCCCGCCGAACACCGACAGCGAGTACGGGCACACCAGGGCCACGCGCCGTACCCGCCTGCGGCCGCTCATCGGTGGGCCCGCGCGGCCGCGTGGTCGCTCGGCCAGTTGGGCTGCATGAGCAGCCACTGCTCGGGCGCCTCACGGATGGCCGCTTCGAGGTGCCCGACGAGGTCGCCGGTCACCCGCTCGACGTCGGCCCGCAGCCGGCCCTGGCGGACGGCCGGGATGGGTGGGCCGATGCGCCCGCGGTGGCGTCCACCCGTGCCGAAGTAGGCCGCCGCGGGGAGCAGCGCCGCCCCCGTGCGCAGCGCCAGCATCGCGGGCCCTCCGGGCACGGTGGTGACCTCCCCGAAGAGCTCCACCTCGATGCCGTTGCCGCCGAGGTCGCGGTCGGCGAGGAGGCAGACGAGCCGGTTCTCGGCCAGCGCCCGTGTCACCTCGGCGCCGGCCGTTGCGTCGAGGGGGATGACCTCGATCCCGATCCGGCGGCGCGCGTCGACGAACCACGCGAACAGGTCCGGGGGGTCCACGATCTCCGCGACCGCGCTGATCGGG
>BTUT01000061.1:0-10675 GCA_045862935.1 Acidimicrobiia bacterium | reverse complement strand
TCGGCGCGGCTGTGGGACGCATGTCGGTCGGGAGGGGGTGGGGGGTGGCGCCGCCGATGCGGTCCGTGGCTTCGCGGGAGACGGCGAGGACGTGCTCGCCCAGCACCTCGATCTCGGCCGGGCCGAGGTCAAAGTTCGGGCCGAGCACCATGATCCCGATCGCGACCCGGCCGGTCCGGTCGAACACCGGGGCCGACACCTGGTTGACCCGGCGGGGCTCGGCCAAGTCGAGCTCTGCCGGGAGGTACTCGCGGTGCGGGAGCTCCCGGATCGCGAGGTCGCGGGCCGCGACGACGTCCGCGTCGTCGGGCTCGTCGACGCGCTGCTCGAAGACCTCCGCGAGCTCGGGGCGCAGATCGGCCACGGTGATGCTGTAGCCCCGCTCGCGCACGGCGGCGAGCGCCCGGCGGTAGTGCGCCCGCTCCTCCTCGCCGAGCGCCGGCCGACGGTCCAGCCACTGCTCGACCGCCGAGCCCGGTGCCCACGCCACGAACACCGCACCGAACGGCGCCGCGAGCGGCACCGCCTCGCCGGCGCGCGTGCGCAGGCCGAACGCCGGGCCGTGGTCGTACACGTTCTCCACCCGCAGCTCGATCCCGTCGGTGGCGGAGAGCGCGACGCAGCTCCCCGTCTCGCGCGCGAGCGCCTCGGCGAGCGGGCCGACCCGGTGGAACAGCGCCCCGGCGGCGCGTGCGGCATCGCCGAGCACCGCACACGCCGGCCCGAGCGAGTAGCGCAGGTCGGGCTCCCGCCGGTCGACGAGCCCGCGCTCGGCGAGCGCGAGGAGGACGGCGTCGCACGTCGCCCGCGGCATGCCCACCTCCCGCGACAGCTCGGACACCGAGAAGGCGCCCTCCGGCTGCGAGGCGAGGTGGGCGAGGACGTCGCAGGCCCGCAGCACGGCAGGCGAGGGGTTGATCGGCATGGGCGGGTTCCCGCGGCTCGGTTGACGGCACGCCTTCGTGTCGCTAGCATGCCATGACCATCGCTGAAATGCCAGCGACCCAACGGCGACCACCCCTGGTCGGGGCTGTGTGGGCACGACCGCCGCGGCCCCCGGCCACCCGTCCGCACCCTCACCCCCGGAGCTTCCCCGTGAACGACCTCGTCACCTCCCGCCGGCCGTTCATCGACGGCCGCTTCGTCGAGGGTCTCGACGCACCGTTCCCGATCACCGACCCCGGCACGGAGGAGACCGTCGCCGAGGTCGAGGCGGCGTCGCCCGAGCAGTTCCGGGGTGCGATCGCGGCGGCGCGCCGAGCGTTCGACACCGGACCGTGGCCCCGCATGTCGATCGACGCGCGGTGCGAGGCCCTCCTGCGCCTCGCCGGAGAGCTCGAGGCCCGGCGGGAAGCGCTCACGGAGACGGTCATCGCCGAGGCCGGCTGCCCCCGCACGTTCACCCAGATGATGCAGGTCGGGATGGGCCTGGCGTCGGTGCGCGAGCACGTGGAGCTCGCGCGGCGCCTCCCGGAGTGGGAGCACAACGAGCTGCCCCTCGCCGACTACGTCGCGGGCAACAAGGTGAAGCTCTCGGTCCGCCGCTACGAGCCCGTCGGCGTGGTCGCGGCGATCACGCCGTCGAACTTCCCGTTCACCACGAACGTCTGGAAGGTGATCCCCGCGCTCGTCACCGGGTGCACGGTGGTCCTGCGCCCCAGCCCGCAGACCCCGCTCGAGGCCACCATCCTCGGCGAGGCCGCCGAGGCGGCGGAGCTCCCGCCGGGCGTGCTCAACGTCGTCGTGGAGACCGGACCGACCGGTGCGGAGATCCTGTCCACCGACCCCGACGTCGACCTCGTCTCGTTCACCGGGTCGAGCGCGGTGGGACGCATGATCGCCGCCCAGGCGGCACCCTCGATGAAGAAGCTCGTCCTCGAGCTCGGCGGCAAGAGCGTGCAGCTCTACCTGCCCGACGTGCTCGAGGACGGCCCCGGCGCCACCGGTGCCGGAGCGTTCGGCGTGTTCTTCGCGCACGCCGGCCAGGGATGCTCGCTCCAGACCCGCATGCTCGTGCCCGAGGAGCACAAGGCCGCCGCGCTCGACGCCGTCGCCGCGACGGCCGCCTCGTTCACCATCGGCGACACCCGCGATCAGACGACGACGCTCGGGCCGGTGGTCTCGCGCGCGTCGCGGGAGCGCATCGAGGGCCTGGTCGCCCAGGGCGTCTCGGCGGGCGGTCGCGTGGTCGCAGGCGGTGCCCGCCCGGCAGATCGCGACCGTGGCTTCTACTACGAGGCGACCGCGGTGGACATCGACGACAACGCGAACCCGCTCGCGCAGACCGAGGTCTTCGGCCCGGTCATCACCGTGCAGGGCTACCGCGACCTCGACACGGCCGTCGCGATCGCGAACGACACCCCCTACGACCTGTCGGCCGGGGTCTACACCCACGACCTGAACGCGGGGCTCGAGCTCACCCACCGCATCCGGAGCGGCACCGTGCAGGTGAACGTGGGTGCCGCGAGCTCGTACACGCCCATGGGCGGCTACAAGCACAGCGGGATCGGCCGCGAGCGTGGCGTGCTCGGCATCCGATCGTTCCAGCAGGCGAAGCACGTGGTGGTCGGCACCCTGTGACCGGCACGTTCGCCCCTGGGAGCGCCGGGCGATCCGCCTCGGGCATGGACCACCTCGACGACCCCACGACCGCGACCGCGACTCGAAAGGATCTGCCATGAACGCCGACGACCCCAGGCTCGACTGGCTCGTCTCGGTCGACGACCACGTGATCGAACCGCCCAACGTGTGGCTCGATCGCCTCCCGGCGAAGTACCACGACGTCGCGCCCCGCATGGTCGATCCGGGCAAGGGCGACGTGTGGGTGTACGAGGGCAAGCGGCTCCCGACCTCCGGGCTCTCCGTGACACGCGGGAAGCGCAAGGAGGAGTTCACCCCGAACCCGGTGCCCTACTCCGAGATGCACCCGTCGGCCTACGACCCGGTCGCGCGCATCGCCGACATGGACCGCGCCGGGATCCTCGGATCGCTGTGCTTCCCGTCGCTGCCCCGCTTCTGCGGCCAGCTGTTCTACGAGGCGGACGACAAGGACCTCGCGCACCTCTGCGTACAGGCGTACAACGACTGGATCATCGACGAGTGGTGCGGGGCGGCACCCGGGCGCTTCATCCCGCTGATCATCATCCCCCTCTGGGACCCCGCGGCCGCCGCGACGGAGATGGAGCGCTGCGCCGCGAAGGGCGCCGCGTCGTTCGCGTTCTCCGAGAACCCCGAGCCGCTCGGCCTCCCGACCATCCACGACCCCGACCGCTACTGGGACCCGGTCCTCGCCGCCGCCCAGGACCTCGAGATGGTCGTGAGCATGCACGTGGGCTCGTCCTCCACCATGCCGGTGATCTCGTCCGACGCGCCGGGTCTCGCCAACCTCACCTTCGGTGCCATCCGCGCCGCGGGCACGATGCTCGCCTGGCTGTTCAGCGACTGCTTCGAGCGCATGCCCGGCCTGAAGATCGCGCTCTCCGAGGGCAACATCGGCTGGATGCCGTACTTCATCGAGCGGGCCGAGCAGGTGATCGACAAGCAACGGCACTGGGCGAAGCAGACCTCCACCGCGTTCTACCAGAACGAGGTTCGGACCGAGCAGGTGATGGCCGACCTCGACCGACTGAACGTGCGCGAGACGATCCGCAACCACATCTTCGGCTGCTTCATCGAGGAGTCGTCGGGGCTGCGCAGCCTCAACATCATCGGTGAGGACAACGTGATGGTCGAGACCGACTACCCGCACTCGGACACCACGTGGCCCGACTGCATCGGTGTGGCCCGGAAGCTGCTCGACGACGCAGGCCTCCCCCCCGACACGCAGCACAAGATCCTGCGCGCCAACGCCGAGCGGCTCTACCGCTTCGCCCCCGCCGAGCCGCCGGCCGTCGCCTCGTGAGCGACCGCGCCGGCGCCGGGGCGTCGGTCGACATGTTCCGTGGCGTGCGCGTCGTCGAGCTGGCGCAGTTCGTGTTCGTGCCGGTCACCGGTGCGCTCCTCGCCGACTGGGGTGCCGACGTCGTCAAGATCGAGCACCCCGTGACCGGCGACGGCTACCGGGGCCTCATGACCCAGGGCATCGGCGCGTCGGCCGGCACCGTGAACGTGTCGTGGGAGATGGCGAACCGTGGCAAGCGCAGCGTCGGCGTCGACCTGAAGTCCGCGCCGGGTCGCGAGATCCTGCTCCGGCTGGTGGAGCAGGCCGACGTGTTCCTCACCAACGCGCTCCCCTCGAGCCTCGAGCGGCTCGCTCTCGGGGTCGACGACCTCCGTGCGGTGAACCCGGCGCTCATCTACGCACGGGGCCACGGCTTCGGAGTCCGAGGTCCCGAGGCCGACCGCCCGGCGTACGACGCGACCGCGTTCTGGGCCCGGGGTGGGCTCGGCGACACGATCACGCCGCAGGGTCTGCCCGAGCCCATCGGCCAGCGCGGTGCGCTCGGCGACCGCAACGGCGCGGTCCAGCTCGCGTTCGGCATCGCGGCTGCGCTCTTCCGCCGCGAGCGCACCGGTGAGGGCTCGGTGGTCGACGTCTCGCTGCTGTCCACCGCGATGTGGATGCTGGCCTCCGACGTGATGGCCGCACTGCAAGGCTCGTACCAGCCCGCGCGCCTCCCCGAGCCCGGCACGCGCACGATGCTGCCGAACCCCCTGGTGGCGAACTTCCGGTGCGCCGACGACCGCTTCCTCACGCTGTGCTTCCTCCAACCCGACCGCTACTGGCCCGAGCTCTGCCGGGCCATCGGGCAGCCCGAGCTCGCGGACGACCCGCGCTTCGTCGACTTCCAGAGCCGGGCCGAGCACCGCGGGGAGTGCCTCGCCCTGCTCGACGAGGTGTTCGTCAGCCGCACGCTCGACGAGTGGCGCGCCGCGTTCGCCGACGAGCGCTTCCCCTGGGCGCCGTTCCAGCGGGTGACCGAGATGGCCGGCGACCGGCAGGTGATCGCCAACGGCTACCTCGACACCGTCGATGACGGTGAGGTGCGCTTCACGTTGCCCACCGGGGCCGTGCAGTTCGACGAGCAACCCGCGAGCGTCCGCCGCGCACCCGAGCACGGTGCGCACACCGACGAGGTGCTCCTCGCCCTCGGCTACGACTGGGACCGGATCATCGAGCTCAAGCTCGGGAGGTGGTGAGCTAGGCATGACCAGCGCAGGGAGGCTCCAGGACAAGTCGGTGGTGATCACCGGCGCAGGGTCGGGGGTAGGACGCGCTTCGGCCCTGCTGTTCGCCCAGCACGGCGCGCGCGTCGTGGTCGCGGATGTGCGAGACGACTGGGCCACCGAGACCGTACGCCTCGTCACCGAGTCCGGTGGGTCCGCCGTCGGCTGCCATTGCGACGTCACCATCGAGGACGAGGTCGCCGCCGCCGTCGCCACCGCAGCCGAGCAGTTCGGGCGGCTCGACGTGATGTTCAACAACGCGGGCGTCACGGGCGTGAAGCTCGGCGCGTCGTTCGAGGACAGCACCGAGGCCGACTACCGGCGCCTCACCGACATCAACTTCGGTGGCGTGTTCCACGGCTGCAAGCACGCGGTGACGCGGTTCAAGGCACAGGGCGACGGCGGGGTCATCGTGAACACCGGCTCGATCGCGGGCATGGTGGGGTTCGGGAGCGTGGTGTACGGCGCCACGAAGGGCGCCGTGAACCAGATCACCAAGGGCCTCGCGATCGAATGCGCGCCGTTCGACATCCGCGTGAACGCGATCTGCCCGGGAACGATGCCGCTCACCAACTTCATCATGACCAACCCCGACGAGCCGTTCGCGACCCCGCCCGACGAGTACCTCGAGATGGCGGCCTCGCTGCAGCCCAACGGACGCATCGTCACCGCCGAGGACTGCGCCGCGGCCGCGCTGTTCCTGGCCTCCGACGACGCCCGCAACATCACGGGTGTGCTGCTGCCCGTCGACGGCGGCTACGTCGCGCGCTGACCTCACCCCCCGCTGACCGACCAGCCCATGTCCGACGATCGGACACGAAGCGAGGTACGACATGAGCGAAGACCAGTCCCGCTACATCACCCCGGACCTGAGCCTCATCGGCGACGAGCACGTTCGCCGCTACCGCGAGACGGGCGGTGAGGTCGGCTCCCTCTGGAACGGCGTACCGGCGCTCGTGCTCACCACCACCGGCCGCAAGTCAGGTCTGCCACGGGACAGCGCGCTGATCTTCGGCACCGACGGCGACCGCTACGTCGTCGTCGCGTCGATGGGCGGGGCACCGGTGCACCCGCAGTGGTACCGGAACCTCACCGCCAACCCCTCCGTATCGGTCCAGGTGAGGGACGAGGTGTTCGCCGCCTCCGCCCGCACGGCGGAGGGCGAGGAGCGGGCGAGGCTCTGGTCGCTGATGACCGGGATCTGGCCCAACTACGACCAGTACCAGGAGCGCACCGAACGCGTGATCCCCGTCGTCGTGCTCGAGCGGAGCTGACCATGACCACCGATCGCACCCGGCTCGACCCCGAGCGCATCCGCGAGCTGTTCGACCTGCGCAGCACCGTGTACGCGAAGCAGGGAGGTGCGTTCGAGGAGGACCCCTACCCCGCGTTCCACCGTCTGCGCGAGACGGGGCCGGTGCACGCGGGCACGCCGGGGCGCCTCGTCGGCTTCCAGGGCGAGGAGTTCTTCCAGGGCCTGCCCGAGCCCGACCGGCCGCACTTCACCGCGTTCGACTTCGAGACCTGCGACTTCATCGTGCGGACGCCCGAGACCTTCCGGATGCTCCCCCACGATCGCACCGGCGAGCTGATGATCCACGAGCGCAGCCTCCTCTACATGGACGGTGAGCAGCACCGCCGCTACCGGTCGCTCGTACAGCCGTCGTTCGTGCCGGTGAAGGCCCAGTGGTGGATCCGCAACTGGATCGACCACACCGTCCACTCGCTCGTCGACACGTTCGTCGCCAACGGACGGGCCGACCTCAACGTCGAGTTCTGCGCCGCCATCCCGTTGCTCACGATCTGCGGGAGCTTCGGCGTGTCGGTGGCCGACGCGCTCGACATCCGTGCGGTCGTGACGAGCGGTGGGACGAGCGTCGACACGTTCATGCGCATCGTGCAGCCGATCGTCGAGGCTCGCCGCCGTCAACCCGAGGACGACCTCATCAGCGTGCTCGTGCAGGCCGAGCTCGACGAGGGCGGTGAGACCCACGTGCTCTCCGACGCCGAGATCCTGTCGTTCGCGTACATCCTCCTCGCGGCCGGGTCGGGCACCACGTGGAAGCAGATGGGCATCACGCTCACGGCGATGCTCACCCACCCCGAGTGGATCGATGCCGTGCGCACCGACCCCGCGCTGCTCGGGACGGTCGTGGAGGAGAGCGTGCGGTGGATGCCGACCGACCCGGTGTTCTCCCGGTACGCGTGGAAGGACCTCGAGCTCGGCGGCGTCGCCGTCCCCGCCGGCGCGGTGGTCCACCAGTGCTACGGCGCCGCCAACCGCGACCCCGCGCGCTGGGAGCAACCCGACGTGTTCGACCCCGCGCGGCCACCGCGTACCCACCTCGCGTTCGGGAGCGGTCCTCACGTCTGCCTCGGGATGCACGTGGCCCGCGCCGAGCTCCGCACCGGCATCGCGGCGCTCGTGGACCGGCTCCCGAACCTGCGCCTCGATCCGGACGCCGAACCGCCGAGGATCATCGGCTTCTACGAGCGCGGCCCCACCGCGGTCCCCGCGATCTGGGACGCCTGAGGGCGCCGTGGACGAGCCGAAGGGGTACGACCCCGAAGCGTTCACGAAGGCGGCCGAGCGCCGGGCCCTCGACGTCGACGCGCTCGGGCCGGCGCTCGCGTCCACGCTCGCGCGCCGCCTCGGGGTCGCGAGCGTCGACGTCACCGACCTGCGCATCCCCGCCGGCGCGGGGACGTCGAGTGGCACGGTGCTGTTCCGGGCCACCTGGCGAGCAGCCGGCGACGTGGTCGGTCGCGACCTCGTCGCGCGCACCCACCCCGACAAGGTGCAGCTGTTCCGTGAGCCCGACTTCCGCAAGCAGTTCGTGGTGATGGATGCGCTGCACCGCTCCGGACGCGTCCGGGTCGCCGAGGTGCTGTTCTACGAGGACGACCCGAGCGTGATCGGCGTGCCGTTCTTCGTGATGGAGCAGCTGAAGGGGCACGTCCCGATCAGCTTCCCCGGTTACAACATCGAGGGCTTCCTCTTCGACGCCGCCCCGGCGCAGCGGCGGGTTGCGTGGGAGACCGCGATGGACGAGCTGTGCCGGATCGCCACCGTCCCGATCGACGAGCTCGGCTTCCTCGACCAGCCCGATCTCGGGACGACCGGGGTGGCCCAGCAGCTCGAGTACTGGCGCCGGTCGGTCGACTTCTCGACCGACCACCAGACGCCCGATCCCGTCTGGGAGATGTACGAGTGGCTGGCGGCGCACCTCCCGTCCGACGCGATCGACGGCTTCACCTGGGGCGACGCGCGCATCGGCAACATGATGTTCGGCGACGACTTCCGGCTCGTCGGCGTCATGGACTGGGAGCAGGTGAACCTGAGCGGGATCCGCCAGGATCTCGCGTGGTGGCTCTACTTCGACGACTTCCACAGCACCAGCCGCGGCCTCACCCGTCTCGACGGCCTCGGGACGCGCGCCGAGACGATCGCGCTCTGGGAGGATCGCGTCGGGCAGCGGGCCGGCGACCTCACCTGGTACGAGGTGTTCACCGGGTTCCAGATCGGCCTGCTCTCGTTCCGGACCATGCTCATCCTCGGCGCGCCCGACGCGCTCGACTGGGACGCGAACCTCGGGTTCTCGATCGCGCGGGAACGGCTCGGCTGGTGAGCGCCACCCCGTCGCCGGCACCCCTCGACCTGGAGGTGGTGCTGTCGCCCGCATGGCTCGACGCGATCCTCGCTGACCGGTTCCCGGGCACCCGGGTCGCGGGGACGACGGTGACCGAGGAGCTGCGGACGATCGCGACCAAGGTGCGCTTCGACGTCACCTACGACGCGAACCCGTCGGGTGCTCCCGGGGCGCTGTGCGTGAAGGGCTACCTCGGGCCCGAGAGCGCGTCGTTCGTGGCCCTCGGCCAGATCGAGGCCCGCTTCTACTCGGACGTCGCCCCGCACCTGTCCGTGCACGCCCCGCCGTGCGTGCACGCGGGGATCGACGCCGAGACCGAGCACGGCCTGGTCCTCATGGAGGACCTCGTGGCCGGGGGGTGCACCTTCCTGACGGCGCTGAGCCCGTACTCGGCCGACCAGGCCGCGGCGACCCTCGAGCAGCTCGCGCGCCTCCACACCGCAGACCGCGTCGCGATCGAGGCGCGCGACGCCACGTGGCTCGCACCGCGGCTCGCGGGGTACCTCGACTACGTCACCGAGGAGCGGCTCCAGGACCAGCTCGACGACGGGCGCGCCGACGGCCTCGACCCCGAGACCCGCCGGGCCGATCGCCTGCGCAACGGACTCGGCGTGCTCGCGCAACGCAGCGCGGAGCGGGCGGCCACGCTGATCCACGGGGACGCGCATGCCGGCAATCTCTACGTGTCGCCCGACGGCGAGCCCGGACTCATCGACTGGCAGGTCGTGCAGTGGGGCGCGTGGGAGCTCGACGTCGCGTACCACCTCGGCGCCGTCCTCGACGTACAGGACCGCGAGCGCAACGAGCGCGGGCTGGTCCGCCACTACCTCGACGCCACACGCGCGCTCGGCGGAGAGGTGCCCCCGGAGCCGGAGGCGTGGGACGCGTACCGCCGCGCGCTGGTGTACGGGTACTTCATGTGGGCCATCACCCAGCGCGTCGAGCGGCCCGTGATCGAGGTCTTCACCACGCGACTCGGCGCCGCGGTGGAGTTCCACGAGAGCCTCGCCCGGCTCCGCGTGTGAGCCCGGCACCGGCGGGGACGGGGACCGGAGACGGGGACGGGACCGGGCACGGGCGAGCGCCGAGCTCCGGTCAGGACCGGGGGCCGCACACCCCCCGCCGTCGGACCGGCTGGTTCGCGCACCGGGCATGATCGGGTACCGCCGAGCCGAGGAGAGACGATGACCGAGGACGCGATGCCCGACTCCGCCGAGGTGTTCGACCGCGGGCTCGACGTGTTCGGAGACGTCGTCGCCCGAGTGCCGGGCGACGCCTGGGAGCGCTGGCGTTCCCGGCCATCGACCTGTTCGTCCACGCCTGGGACATCGGGCAGGCCGTCGGCATCGACGTGGAGATCCCCGAGGACGTCATCGCGTTCAGCCACGCCTCCATCGACCCGTTCCCCGTCGACGTCGTGCGCGGCCCGGCGGGGGCGTTCGGCCCGGAGGCCGAGCCGGCGCCCGGTGCCTCCCCCACCGACGCCTTCATCGCGTGGACCGGTCGCCGGCCCCCCTCACCCGGCTGAGGGCGGCGCTCGCCTCCGGCTCGCCGCGCCCGTCGGGTCCGACGTGACCGCCGCACCCGTCCCGCCGCCCAGCTCGCGGAGGAGGTCCCGGGCGCCGTCGAGGTCGGCGCGGTGGATCGCCCGCGACCAGCGCAACACCGCGCACGGGAGCTCCATGCTCGGGAGCCCGTCGGTCGGTATGGCCTGGGCGCCCTCGAGGCTCTCGTCGATCGTCGCGAGCCGGGTCTCCACCTGCTCGATGTGACGCTCCACGATCTCGCGGACCTGCTCGCGCGCCACGAGGTGGCCGAGCCACACCCGCAGGGCGGCGGGATGCTTCAGCACCACCGCG
>BTUT01000060.1:3895-10866 GCA_045862935.1 Acidimicrobiia bacterium | reverse complement strand
GATGGGTCGATGGCGATCGAGCAGCGCCTGCCGGTCGATCCGCTCGACCGCCTGCTCGTGTCGGACCGCGCGATCCACGACACGATCGGCTCCATGATCTGCCACGGCGTGTTCACGCGGCACCCCGCCCTCCGGGTCGCCAGCATCGAGAACGGCTCGGAGTGGGTGTACGTGCTCGTGAAGCGGCTGCGCAAGCTCGCGAACCAGATGCCGTGGGAGTTCGCGGAGGACCCGCTCGACACCATCCGTCGCAACGTGTGGGTCGCGCCGTACTTCGAGGAGGACGCGCGCCGCCTCGCCGACACGATCGGCGTCGACCGCGTGCTCTTCGGCTCCGACTGGCCTCACGGTGAGGGCCTCGCCGCGCCGGTCGACTACGTGAAGGAGCTGCACGCGTTCGACGACGCCGAGATCCGTCGCGTCATGCGCGACAACGTGCTCGACTTCCTCGCGCCCGCGTGAGCGCATCCGACCCCCGAGACGACGAACCGTACGTCGCCGAGCTGCGCGGCTGGCTCGCGCAGCACTGGGACCCCGACGTCTCCGTCGACGAGTGGTGGCAGCGCGTCGGCGACGCGGGGTGGACCGCGCCGCACTTCCCCACGGAGTGGGGTGGTCGGGGGCTCTCCCGCCGCGCGCAGACCACGGTGCGCGCCGAGTTCCGCCGCCACGGCGCGCTGCAGCCCCCCGGCGGCCTCGGCCTGCTCATGGCCGCCCCCACCATCCTCACCCACGGCACACCCGAGCAGGTCGCACGGCACGTTCCCGGCGTGATGAACGGCTCCGTCGCGTGGTGCCAGCTCTTCAGCGAGCCCGGCGCCGGATCCGATCTCGCCGGTCTCGGCACCCGTGCGGTGCGCGAGGGCGAGAAGTGGCGGGTCACCGGCCAGAAGGTGTGGAGCTCGTACGCCGCCGAGTGCGACTACGGGATGCTCATCGCCCGCACCGACGTCGACGCCCCGAAGCACGCGGGCATCTCGTGGTTCGCGCTCCGGCTCGACCAGCCGGGCGTCACCGTTCGCCCGCTACGGGAGTCCACCGGCTTCGCGCACTTCAACGAGGTCTTCCTCGACGGCGCCGAGGTGGACCATGCCGACCTCATCGGCGGCGAGAGCCAGGGCTGGGCGGTCACGCAGACCACCCTCCTCTTCGAGCGCGCGGGGATCGGCGCGGGCGGCGGCATGGCCGGCTTCCCGCCCCCCGGGCGCAAGGGCGGCTTCCTCGGCCTGCCCGCCGGTGACGCCGCCCGCATCGCCCCGCCCGGCGCGACCCAGAAGGTGCTCTCGGCCGACGAACTGCTCACGCTGGCGCGCGAGCGCGGCCGCGCCGGCGACCCGCATGTCCGCCAGGCTCTCGCGCGCCTCGTCGCGCACACGCGCACCGGCGCGTGGACGGCCGCCCGCGCCCGCGCGGCCGCCGGCGCCGCGGGGACCGGTCTCGCGAACCTCGGCAAGCTCGCCCAGACCCGCATCCTCAAGGGCTCGGCCAACCTCGCCCTCGAGATCCTCGGCGCCGACGGGATGCTCTGGGCGCCGGACGGGCCGGTCGAGGGGAGGTACTCCGAGGCCATGGTGTTCTCCACCGCGTCGTCGATCTACGGCGGCACCGACGAGATCCAGCGCAACGTCGTCGGCGAGCGGGCCCTCGGGCTGCCCCGCGAGCCGAGCGTCGACCGCGGCGTGCCGTTCCGCGACATCCCACGCGACCTGCGCGGCGACGGCGCCCCGCATCATCCGCACCGACAGGAGGGAACCCGATGAGCCCCCGGCGCGCCCACGACCTGCTCGTCAACGTCGACATGGGCGAGCAGAAGCCACCCGACTGGCTGATCCGCGTGAAGGAGGACTACTTCAAGGCGGGCCAGTCGTTCCTCGAGAGCCGCGAGCCCGAGCCGGTGCTCGAAGAGATGGATGCGCTCGGGGTGCAGCGCTCGGTGATCCTCGGCACCATCAACGGCCCGTCGGAGCGGGCCCGCCGGTTCCTCGAGCAGCACCCCGACCGCTTCAGCCTCGGCGTCGGCGGCCTCGACCTCCTGCGTCCGATGCCCACGGTGCGCGCGCTGGCGTCCATCGTCGCCGACTGGCCCGTCGCCTACGCCGTGAGCGGCCCGAGCTTCTGGGGTGACGGCCTGTACCCCCCCGACCACGCGGTCTACTTCCCGCTCTACACGAAGGCGTGCGAGCTCGGCCTGCCGGTCTGCCTCAACACCGGCATCCCGGGCCCGCCGCTCCCCGCCGAGGCACAGCACCCGATCCACCTCGACCGGGTGTGCATCCGCTTCCCCGAGCTGAAGCTCGTGATGATCCACGGCGCCGATCCCTGGTGGGACGTCGCGATCCGGCTGATGATCAAGTACGCCAACCTGCGGCTGATGACGTCGGCGTGGGCCCCGAAGCGACTGCCCGAGTCGCTGCTGCACTACATGCGGACGCGCGGCAAGAACCGGATCATGTTCGCGTCCGACTCCCCCGTGCTCTCGCAGACCCGCTGCATCACCGAAGCCGAACAGCTCGATCTCGATCCCGAGGTGCTCGACGCGTACCTCTACGGCAACGCCCAGGAGTTCTTCTTCTCCGGAGGCGACGATCAGGACGGTGGCGCGTGAACGAGCGCGTCTACATCCACGAGCGCATCCCCATCGAGGGCGGCGCGCGAGGCCGCATGATCGAGATGATCCGCACGCGCTGGGCGCCGCACCTCGCTTCTCGCTACGGCGTCCGGCTGCTGGGCGTGTGGGCCGAGGTCGGGAGCACCGCCGCGTGGCCCCAGGTGCGCGTGCACTGGGAGATGGACGACTGGGACCACTTCGCGCGCGCCCAGGGCTCGCAGTACCCGATGGAGGAGCGCGACGTGTTCCTCACCGAGATCTGGAACCAGGCGCTCGAATACCGCCGCGGCGGGCACTCCGAGCTCCTGCGTGCCGCGCCGTTCTCGCCCGACGTCGCCGCGATCGAGGCGCAGCAGCTCGTCGGCGACATCATCCTCCACGAGGACGTTCGCTCACTGCCCGGGCGCATGGCCGACTACCACGCCGCGCTGGAAGCCGAGTACCTCCCGCTCGCCGAGGCGCGCGGCCTGCAGCTGCTCGGCGCCTACGAGCACGCGCTCGTGCCCAACGTCGGGCTCAACCTCTGGTCGCTGCGCGACTGGCCACACTGGCAGTCGCTCATGGAAGCGGAGCCCGACGACGAGGAGCTGCGCACCTGGTCGGACCGTCAGGGTGAGTGGCTGGACGACATCGACGGCTTCCTCGTGGCCGTCCCGCCGTCGGGAGCGCTGCGCACGTGAACCCCAACATCTACCTCCACGAGGTCATCCACACGGTCCCCGGGCGCGAGGAGCCGTACATGGCGAGCGTGCGGTCGCTGCACGACGATCCCGTCCGCCACGACCGGCTCGTCGACAGCGGCGCGGCGGCCCAGTTCCGCTCGGTGCAGACCTCGGGCCCGTGGCCCCAGGTGATCAACCTCTGGGAGAAGACCTGGGCCGGCCAGACCGAGGACCTCGTCGGTCAGTTCCTCGACACCCGCCGCGACACCGCGATGGAGGAGTGGTGGAACCGCAACCTCCACCTGCGCCGAGGCGGCTACGACCGGCTGCTGATCCCCACGGCCTCGTCGCCCACGCTCGACGAGCTCGAGGCGCGGGGCGTGGCCTGCGCGGTGTTCCTGCACGAGATCCTGTGGCTGCCCTTCGGCGAGCCGCGCCGGTTCCTCGACCGCGTCGAGGACCAGCTGATCCCCGCGCTCGACGGGCTCGGTCTCGTGCTCGTCGGCGCGTACCGGGTGGCCATGCGGCCGCGGCAGGTGCTCACGATCATCGGCGCACCCGAGTGGAGCCGGCTCGGCGAGCTGCTCGCACGCGCCGCGACCGATCCCGCGCTCGCCGCGTGGAACGAGTACCGCGCGACCACCGTGCAGCGCGCCGAGGAGATGGTGCTCCTCCCCGCCCGCCACGGCCCCCTGGTCAAGCGCCCCTGACGCGTGGATCACCCTCGTCGACGATCCACCGGCACATCCGCCGGAGCACCTCGACGCCGTCCTGGGGGATGGCCTGGTTGTCGCCGTTCGCGGCCGCGCCGCCGAGCGTCACCACCCGTTGCACGCCCGCCAGGGCGAGCTCGTCGCGCATCGCCTCGCGCAACGACGGCGGGTACACACCGCACGTCTGCGTCGTCGACGAGACGCGTTCGAGCACCGTGCCGAGGCTCCGCACGGGGACGAGGTTCACGTACCGCGCAGCCAGGAACGCGGTGTAGTCGACCGGGCGACCGTCCCAGGAGACGAGCACGCCGCCCTCGGGCGACCCACCGCCGATCACCTCGGGCTCCCCGATCAGCAGCGCCGCGTCGATCTCGTCGCGCAGCTCCGACGGGAGCCGGTCGGCCGCGGTGCTGGCGCGCACCGGCAGCCCGCGGATCGCGTCGTACACCGCCCTCGCGAAGTCGCGCACGCGCTGCTCGACCTCATCGTTCGCACTGTTCGCACCCACGTCGAGGTACGCGACGCGCGAGCTCACGCAGGCCTCCTGGTTCATGAGGCCGACGTCGGCCGCGAGCCGGCGGGCCGCAGCCGCGCCCACCTTCGGGTCCGCGAGGACCTCGTGCCCGAGCAACGAGATGCTCAGCTTGGGGTCGAGCGCGATCAGCTCGACCCCCGGGCCCACGTGCTTCGCGACGTGCGCGATCGCGGATGCCCCACCCCACGCCACGATCTTGTCGATGTTCGGGCTCGAGAACGCGACGCGCTCCACCACCTCGTCGCCACCGCGCCAGTGCAGCGCGCTCACGTGTCGGGTGACGGGATGGTCGGCGTCGAGATCGACCATCGTGCGGAGGATCGCGACGGCCGTGACCGGGTCGTTGGCCGGGGTCTTGATGATCGCGTCACCGCGGGTCACCGCGTTGCGCACGATCGTCTGGGCCGACACCCCCGGGCTGTTCCCGGCCACGACGTGGGTGGTGCGGGCCCCGAATGCCCGGACCCGCAGGTCGCGGCCATCGACCGACGGCTCGCGCACCCAGCCCTCGACGTACTGCCTGCCGAGGCGGCGCTCGACGGCCTCGTGGATCGCCGCGGGGCGGAAGAACCGGGCGAGATCCTCGTCGTAGACCGCGCGGAGCACCCGCTCCGGGAGGTTCGACGCGGCCGTCGTGACCGGGAACGCCTGCTGGAGGTGCTCGTTGACGTCGAGGCGCAGGCGAGCGCCGAGCGCGGCGAGGAAGTCGACGATCTCGTCGAGCGAGATCGCGTGGAGGTCGGCCATCCCGGTCCGCGAGCGCAACGGCAGGTCGGCGAGCACGGTGCGCGGATCGGGGCTGCGGAAGACCACGTCGCCGACGCGGTGCTCGACGTCGGTACCCGCAACGACCCGGCCGCGGATCACGAACGGCACGTCGACGACGTGATGCTCGGTCGAGGTCGAGTCCACCCGCGTCCTCCCCGTCACATCCCCTGCGCGCGCAGGAACTCGATGGCCGCGTCGTGCGCCCCGGGCGTGGCCGCGCACGAGACCTTGTCGTCCTCCACGTTGTGGACCCGCCGGATCTCCGCGTCGAGGTACGGGCCCTCGCGCCCGCAGGCGCATTGGGGATCCCACGTCATGGTCACGAGGTCGGTGCTGATGAAGCCGCTCCAGTACGAGCTCGCCATGAGGTCGATGCCGGCGAGACGCCCCGTCGCGCGTCCCTCGCTGGGCAGAGGGTCGAGCGAGTCGACGTCGAGCACGTAGGGCACCAGCCATGGGTTGACGTGGAAGCGGCCCGCGGAGCAACGGGCGTTCATTCCCATGAGCTCGGACATCCCGTAGCCCTCCTCGACCCGCGGCACGCCCGTCCACTCGTGCACCATCTCGACCGCGTTCCCGGGCAGGGTCCGGCCCTTCTCCCCACCGCCGGAGATGACGAACGACTCGGGGTCGAAGACGCGCCGGAGCCCGAGGGCGAGGGATGCGGAGGCGGCATCGACCATCGTGGGCCAGACCCCGGTGACGATGGCCCGATGGCCGCCGAACCGCTCGGCCGCCGCGCCGACGAACGCGGCCATCTGCTCACCGGTGGTGCCTTCGAGCAGCGCGGTCAGCTCGTCGCGTCGATCGAGCAGCCTCGCGGGCAGATCCAGGAGGCGCGGGTCGCCGCTGAGCTGCCCCGATCGCAGCCGACCGGCGAGCACCATGAGATCGGAGCTGAGGGCTCCCGGGTGCAGCGTGAGGACCCGCTCGGGGTGCGTGCCGTCGGGGTCGGTGTGCACGCGCACGAACCAGTCGTAGTGCATGATCGCCGCGCTGTGCCCTGACCGATAGAAGGGCAGGACGAGCGGAAGGCCGTCGAACGACACGTGCCGCGGGCCGTCGTCGGTGCCCGCCGCTTCGAGGGCCATCGGCAGGGTGGCCGAGCGCCGCACCCACTCGTCGACGCCACGCGGAACGAACGAGAGCTTGCCGGAGGTGGACGACGAGTGGCACACACGCAGGTCGGTCGCAGCCTCGATCGCCGCGAACCACGAGTCGAGCGAATCGACTCCGCCGAGCGGCACCGCGGACAGGTCGTGTGCGGTGAGCTGCTGCAGCCACCGAGTGAGGCGGTCGTACTCGCCGTCGGCCAGCCACTCGAAGGCGTAGGACTTGTAGACGTTCGTCGGGTACAGCAGCCCGGCCGCATCCGCGAACGAATCGATCCGGTCCACGCGGCTGCGAGCGGCGAGTCGGTCGAGGAGCGCGACCCGAGGGCGCAACGCCTCGAACCGGGAGCGCACCGCCGCGAGCTGGAGCTCCCGGATCTCGGGGTACGGCACGGCGAACATCGCGGCCGCCGAGCCGAACAGGCCCCGGGGGTCATCCGCGAGCCGCGGCGCGTCGGTGATCGTGTACAGCGCGCTCCTCCCCTCGACGGCGCCCGTTCGACGACCGTAGGCAACCTGGCCGCCACCGTCAAAACATGCATATGATTCGGCCGGGTCCGGATCGAGCGCCGG
>BTUT01000060.1:0-3795 GCA_045862935.1 Acidimicrobiia bacterium | reverse complement strand
GGCCGCCACCGTCAAAACATGCATATGATTCGGCCGGGTCCGGATCGAGCGCCGGGCCCGAGAGACCAGGCCCGAGAAACCAGGCCGGGGAGACCAGGCCGGGGACAGCCGGGGACAGAAGGGGGATCCGACGAGATGTCGACCGGCAGGCACGTCGCTCCGATCAAGTTCGGGATCCTCGCCGATCTCGTCCTGCACCCCACACCCGAGCGCGACGTGAAGCAGGACATGTACCTGCCGTTCGAGCTCGTGTTCGAGGACGCGTACGAGGCGGGCGTGCTCGACCGACCCGTGGAGATCGTCTTCCGTGAGGTCGACGGCCTGCCCCGGGGCACCGTGAAGGCGGTGATCGACGCGTACGGGGAGCTCGTCGACGAGGGCTGCCTCGGGATCTTCGGGCCCAACATCTCCGAGAACACGATCCCGCTGCGCGAGGAGATCGAGCGACGGTTCCGGGTGCCCGCGATCAGTCTCTGCGGTGCCGACGACTGGTTGGGACAGTGGACCTTCGGGCTGCCCAACGGCTCCATGACGGACGAGCCGATCGTGATCGCCCACCTGATCGCGAAGGCCGGGTTGAAGAGCGCGGGTGTCCTGGTGGAACGGTCGATCATCGGGCAGCTCTACCTGCGGGGGTTCCGCGACGCGTGCCGCGACGCGGGGATCAAGATCGTCGCCGAGGAGACCATCGCCCAGACCGATCTCGACATCGGTGCCGCCGTGCACGCGATCCACGCGGCGAAGCCCGACGCGCTCGTGCACCTGGGCTTCGGGTTCGGTGTGATCCGCATCAACGAGGCGCTGCGCGCCGTGGACTGGGCACCCGCACGCTTCATGGGCACCTCGTTCGAGGACGCCTACTTCAGCAACGAGATCTGGGACGCGTTCGTGGGCTGGGTGGGCCTCGAGCAGTACGACGAGACCAACCCCGTGGGCCAGCGCTTCCTCGATCGGTTCGAGGCGGTCTACGGGCGCCGTCCGGAGTACTTCGCCCCCGTGGTCTGCCGTGACGTCGCGACCGCGTTCCTGCGCGCGTTCACGAACGCCGAGCCGCTCTCCCCTCGCGGAGTGATGGAGGCACTCGAACGCGTGAAGATGGTCCCGGCCGCGTCGGGGTCGCCCGGGACAGCCATCTCCTTCGGCAAGTGGACCCGTCGCGGCTGGATGGGCGCCGGCTACCTCACGGCGCGCTCCTTCAACGCCGATCGCCTCACGCACCAGATCGCCGGCCGGTTCGAACCGGCATGACCGTCGCCCGGAGACCGTCGACCGCCCGAGGAGGACCGGTGCTCTACGTCCACCAGGTGCACGCCATCACCTCCGGCACGGCACCCGCGTTCGAAGAGGTGCTGCGCGAGCGATGGGCACCGGCGCTGGGCCGCGAGCCCGGGATGCGGCTCGCGTGGTGCGCGCGCTCGATGCCCGGCGCGATCTCGTTCCCCGAGGTGATCACGCTGACCGCGCTCACCGACGGCGCAGCGCTCGAGCGCTACGGAATCCGGGTGCGTGAGGGTGATCTGCGCGAGGACGCGCGGCGGCTCCAAGACCTGCGGCTGGGCGTTGCGACCCGGATCCTGACACCGCTGGCGTTCAACCCGCTCGTGGTCGACGTGGACGCGCTCCCCGTCGAGCCCGACGACGGGCCCACGGAGATGTACATGCACGACTTCGTGCCTCCGCGCATCGGGATGCAGCGCGCCTACGAGGACGCGATGCAGCAGGTGTACATGTCGATGCCGTCGAACGAGCTGCTCCAGATCGTGATCTGGGCCGGACTCGAGACGGTCGCGGGGGGAGGTCCCGTCCCCGAGAGCCTCAACATCAGTCACGTGCGCGACGCCGACGCGGTGACGAAGCTGCTCGCGTTCGAGGCGCCGCGCGAGAACAAGCAGCTCGGCAGCTGGATGTACGACGCGCTGAAGCTCCGCGACACCTGGACCACGCGACTGGTCCGGTGCCTGTCCTGGTCGCCGGTCCGCTGATCGCGTGCGCCCGACGATGAACCGCGACACCCGCGACCGAGCGCGCCCATGACCGCCCGCTTCGTCGGCGCCCGCGTCCCTCGCGTCGAGGATCCGCGCCTGCTCACGGGGCGGGGGCGCTTCCTCGACGACGTCGTCCTCCCGGGCATGCTCCACGCCGCCTTCGTTCGCAGCACGGTGCCCCACGCGCGCATCGTCGGGCTCGAGGCGGGTGAGGCCCGAACCCGACCCGGGGTGATCACGGTGCTCACCGCCGCCGACCTCACGCCCTTCGTCGACCCCATCTCGTACAACGTGGCCCCGGGCTTCACGGGTCCGTCGTCGTATCCCGCGCTCGCCGTGGAGAAGGTGCGCTTCGTGGGCGACCCGGTGGCACTCGTCGTCGCCGAGACCCCGGCGCTCGCCGTCGACGCCGCGGAGCGCGTGGTCCTCGAGACCGAGCCCCTCACACCGGTTGCCACGATCGAGCAGGCCCTCGACGGCGAGCGACCTCCGGTGTGGGACGACGCCGGGTCCAACGTGCTGTGGCGCGACGCGCGCGCCTTCGGCGACCCGGACGCCGCCTTCGCGCGTGCGGATCGCGTCGTGACTGCGCGGCTCCGCCAGCACCGCGTGGCGAACGCGCCCCTGGAGCCGCGCGGACTCCTCGCGTCCTACGACGCCGGACGGCGAGCGCTCACGTGTCACGCGGCCACGCAGAACCCCCAGCTCGTGCGGATGACGCTGGCGAGGCTGCTGCGCCTGCCGGTGAGTGCCGTGCGGGTCGTGAACGGCGACATCGGCGGATCCTTCGGCCAGAAGGGCTGGGTGATGCACGAGGACGTCGCGGTGGCGGCGGCGAGCATGCTGCTCGGTCGGCCGGTGAAGTGGACCGAGAGCCGGAGCGAGAACCTGGCCGCCGCCGGTCACGCGCGCGACGAGTACGCCGACATCGAGGTCGCGGTGAACGACGACGGCGAGATCCTCGGCCTGCGCGTGGACCTCGTGCTCGACCAGGGTGCGTACCCGATCGCCAGCAACGTGCGGACGGGGACCACCGCCCTGGTTCGCACCCTGCTGCCGTCCGCGTACCGGATCGAGCACTTCGGCTACTCGGCCACGATCGTCGCCACGAACAAGGGTCCGTACACCACGTACCGCGGTCCGTGGGCCGCGGAGACCTGGCTGCGCGAGCGCATGCTCGATCTCGTCGCCCGGGAGCTCGCGCTCGACCCGGTTGCGTTCCGCCAACGCAACCTGTGGGACGACACGGAGCTGCCGCGGTCGATGGTCACCGGGCCCACGCTGTCGAACCTCACGGTGCGGTCGTCACTCGAGCGCCTCGCCGAGCTCCCTCCGTACCGGGGCTTCCGCGAACGCCAGGCCGCGGCCCGGCGCGAAGGCCGCTTCCTGGGGATCGGGGTGTCGGCGTTCCTCGAACCCGCCCCGGGGCCGCCGGACTTCCACCCGTCGGTCGGCGCGTTCGTCGCCCCGACCGAGCCGGCGCGGGCTCGCATCGAGCTCGACGGGTCCGTCACCGTCGCGATCATCCAGGCCCCTGGAGGCCAGGGCCACGAGACGACGGTGGCCCAGGTCGCGGCCGAGGAGCTGGGCGTCCCCGTCACGACCGTGCGGGTCGTGCACGGCGACACCGACGCGGTCCCCCTCGAGCTCTTCGGTACGGCCGGGAGCCGCAGCGCCCAGAAGACCGCCGGCGCCGTGCGCGGCGCGTGCCGGAGCCTGGCGACCAAGGTGCGACGGATCGCGGCAGACCTCCTCGAGGCGAGCGAGGACGACATCGAGCTCGCCGACGGGCGCGCCGCCGTACGGGGCT
>BTUT01000059.1:0-10890 GCA_045862935.1 Acidimicrobiia bacterium | reverse complement strand
CGCAGCACGTCGACGCCGCTGCGGATCCCGCCGTCGACGTAGACCTCGGCCTGCCCGTCGACGGCCTCCACGATCTCGGGGAGCACTTCGGCGGTGGCGGCGACGCCGTCGAGCGTGCGACCCCCGTGATTCGACACCGCGATCCCCGCGGCACCTCCTTCCAGACAGCGCCGAGCGTCGTCGGGGCGCATCACGCCCTTGACCACGACCGGCAACCCGCTCCACTGCGTGATGAGCCCGACATCGTCGAAGGTCACCGACGGATCGAAGTCGGACACCATCGCCATGAGGTCGGAGCTCTCGGTGTCGCCGGCGGGGGCCAGGTTCGGGAAACGGAACCAGGCCGGCGGGACGAGTGCGCCGCCCGCGAGCCGGCTGCGGCGGGGCACCGCGGCGCCGTCGACGCTCAACACGATCGCCGCGTACCCCGCATCCCGCGCGCGCTCGGCCAGCGCGCGGGTTCGACCCCGGTCCCGCAGCAGGTACATCTGTGCCCAGCGGCCCGCATCCGGCGCCGCCGCGGCGACGTCCTCGAGCGACGTCGTCGCGGCCATGGACACCACGTACACGACGCCGGCCGCGGCCGCGGCCCGTGCGGTCGCCTGCTCGCCTTCCGCGCACACGAAGCGGTGCATCGCGGTGGGCGCGATCATGACCGGAGTGGTGACCGGGCTGCCCAGGACCGTGGTCGAGACCTGCACGTCGGACATGTCGTGCAGCACGTGTGGGCGCAGGCACCACCGCTGCCAGGCGTCGACGTTCGCCCGCATGGTCGACTCACCGCCCGCGCCGTGCGCGAGGTAGTCCCACGCGTCACGAGGCGCCACCGCCTCGGCCTCGCGCTCGAGCTCGGCGAGCGTCGGCGGGAAGGCACGCCCCGTGGCCTCGGTCACCTCCGAACGTTAGGTTGCAGATCGTGACCGATGCACCGATCCCTCCCGATCCCGTCGACCCCGCGGCGCTCACCGACCTCGTGGGCACCATCCGGTGGCTGCGCGACAAGGCGGTGATCGAAGCCCTGCCGCAGCGCTACGCGCACGGGCTCGACACCCGCGACTTCGACCGTGCCCGGGCGGTGTTCCGCGACGACTGCACGGTGAAGGGCTCGCTGGTCGAGGCACCGATCGACCCGTACTGGGAGAGCCTCGTGCCCGGGGTGCAGGCCTACGCCGCGACCATGCACTTCATGGGCAACCAGTACGTCGACCTCGAGCCCGGTGCCGACACCGCGTCGGTGGAGACGTACGCCGTCGCGTACCACATGGAAGCGCCGGAGGCCGGGCGGGAGGACCTCGTGATGGGGGTGCGCTACTGCGACACCGTCGCCCGCGCCGGCGACGGCTGGTTGATCGTGAAGCGCCACGCGATCCCGGTGTGGGTGCGCGGCCCGCTCCCTCGCGAGCCCTGACCGGCGGCGACCTCCACCGCGCCGTCACGCGGGTGGGGCGGGATCACCGGTAGCCCTGGGCGATGTGCTCGAGCCACCACGAGGGCGCGCCGTCGAGCAGCGTGGGGAGGTTGAAGTAGTCCCACCAGCGCGTGATCTCGCCGTCGCGCAGCTCCATCACCGATACGAACGGCAGCGAGACGTGCTCGCCCGTGTGCCAGTACCACTCCTCGACGTGCTCGGTGACCACCACGTCACCGTCCGCGGCGAGGTTCCGGAGGTGGTGCACGTAGCGCTCGATCGGCTCGAGCCCGAGCCGCAGGCGGGCCGCGACCTCCGCGGGGCCCGTCGCCCCGACCTCGCCCACCGGCACGTCGGTGTACACGCCGTCGGCGGCGAAGCACGCGCCGCAGGCATCGAAGTCGCGGGCGTAGAGGTGCTCCCAGAACCGGGACACGAGGGCCCGATTGGCCTCGGTGGTCGTCGGGTCGTCCATGAGCGGACGGTATCGCACCGTGTGGCACCCACGACGGTGCCGGCGGTGGTGCGACGGGGGCCACCGCGGCGGCCGATCGCGGCCCTACGACCTTCGCTCAAGGTCGTGGGTCCGCGTGTCGATTCGATCGACCGAAGAAGAGTCCGGGGGCGGGAAGGCGAGCATGGACGGCGTCGAAGCCGAGACGGGTCGGTCCGGTCTGTCGCGGCGCGAGCTCATCAAGCGCAGCGCGGTGGCGGGTGCCGTCGCGTGGAGCGCGCCGATGATCATCGACAGCCTGACGAGCCCGGCCGCCGCGCTCACGTGCCCGTCGGGAGGCAGGGCCTACGTCCTCCTCTACTCCCCGTCGGGCACCACCAACAACACGGATCCGGTGCGCGATCGGCCCGCCGACTACAACGCGGGCTTCAGCTCGGGTGGATGCGATGTGCAGGCCCCCAACTGCGCGCCGTCGAACCTGCCGGCCGTGTGGACCACCATGGCGGCGGTCGACATGACCGTGACGGGCCCCCGCCTCATCCACCAGATCGCGTCGATCTCCCAGGGCGCCGTGACCATCACGCTCGCGCCCACGTCGTGCTGCACGATCTCGAACGTCAAGGCGCACGTGCACCGGTACGGGGCGGCCACGAACCCCGACTGCCCCAACCCTTACTGCCAGACGGCCACCAGTGGGGGCACGTACTTCCAGCTCACGGGCGGCGCGTACGGGACCAAGACCGTGACGGTCAGGCCCTCGACGAGCGTGGTCTGCAGCGGTGGCCAACAGGTCCACTGGGGCTCACCGAACACCGACTCCGGCTGCGGGACCACGGGCTCGCAGACCTCCGGGCAGCCCCTCGGCTACATGATCGTCGAGCTCCAGTGCTGAGCGCTCCCGAGGGGCGTCGGTGCCGGCAAACGGCGTGCTCGTCGACCCGGGGAGGCTGACGCCCGCGCCTTCGGGCGCGGTGGCCGTGGTGGAGGTGGGTGACGAGGTGGTCCTCGTCGACGACCTGCACGGCCGGGCGCTCGCGCTCAACCCGAGTGCCGCGCTGGTGTGGACCTGCCTGGACGGGGAGTCGTCGCTGGCCGAGATCTGCGGCGACCTCTCCGAGGTGCTCGGGCTCGGGTACGAGGAGATCCTGGCCGATGTGCAGGACCTCGTCCGGCAGCTCCTGGACGCGGGGTTGGCGACGGCACCGGGTGTCGACCCTGCTCACGCGGACGACGGGCGTGGTTGTTGTGGGGACCCGGTGGCGGTACCCGACGAGCGGGTGGGTGCGATCGGCGCCGCCGCCGACGACGACCGGCGGTCCCCCGAGGCGCCCGATCCGTGACTGGACTCGTCGTTCCCGCTCGGGCGAGCGGGGGAGATCGTGGTTCGCCTCCCGATGGATTGCGGTGACCACCACGTCGGGCTGCGCGCCAGCACCGTGGCTGGCGTCGACGCGCTGCGTGAGCGGCTCGGTGCGCTCGTCGTCACCGTGGGCGGCGCACGCAACCCGAGTGTCTCGCTGCGCGTGGGTGCGCGACGGGGCGCGGTGACCGACACCCACGCGGTGTACCGGGGATCGGTCCGGGTGTTCCACACGTTCTCACTCGACGCGGCGATCGAGGCCGCGTCGGCACTCCTGTGGTCCTTCGGGTCCGGTCCGCCCGGGTGCGTGCGCTTCTTCGCGCGCCCCTTGCGGCGGGGCACCTCGGTGGTGCTCGTCTCGGAGCACTTCGCGTCCGCGCTCGACAGCCGCCATCGGCGGGTGTCGATGGCGGGCTACACGGCGCTGCCCTTCTCCCCGGTGTGGGTCGACGTCCCGCGCGCCCACGTGCTGCTGCCGAGGTGGGACGACCCGACCGCGGCACCGGTCTTCGAGCGTGTGCCCCTCACCCATGTGCTCGCGGGGGTGTGGGAGCCCGAGCGGGGGGTGGACACGGCGTTCGGGCTCCTGCAGCTCAAGAGCCTGATCTCCGGTTCGGAACAGCCGCCGAGGGCCGAGAACCTCCGGTGCCTCGGGGATCTCGCGGACCGCGTGCCGTTCACGTTCCACGACCGGCGGGACCCCGGGTCGGTCGTGGAGCATCTCCTCACCCTGTAGACCACACCCCCCGCCCTCCCCACCCCAGATGCGTCCCACCGCCGCGCATGCGTGCATCTGGGACGCATCCCGGCGCCGCAGGGGGTGAGCGGCGGAGCATGCGCCTCCTCGGGACCTTGGTCCCTGGAATGTGCCCTCGGCGTGGCCTACCGTTGCTGACACCGGCGTCAGGTTGTGGCGCCGCGGCCGGAGAGTCCGCGACCAGGGGGCCACGATGGACATCATCCCGATCTCGACCGACGACCACGCCTGGGAGGCGCCCGACACCTGGACGTCGCGGGTGGAGGCCCGGTTCCGTGACCGCTGCCCCCAGCTCGCCGACATCGACGGCGCGGACTGGTGGGTCTACAACGGCGAGAAGGTCCGCAAGGTCGGCACGGGGGCGGCCGCGATGCTCGAGAACCGGGGTGAGGTGACGCGCTACCACGACGCGCCCGCCGCGGTGTACGACCCGGCGAAGCGTCTCGAGGTGATGGACGAGGACGGCGTCGGGGTCGAGGTGCTCTTCCCTCAGGCCGCCGGGTTCGGCGGGGGTCCGTTCGTGTCGACCGAGGGCGAGGTCGACCTGCGCATCGCGTGCATCCGGGCCTACAACGACTGGCTCGCGGAGGAGTGGTCGGACTTCAGCCCGCGCTTCGTGGCGCAGTGCCTCGCGCCGATGTGGGACGCGCACCTCGCGGCCGAGGAGGTGCGCCGCGCCCACGCGCTCGGCCACCGGGCGATCGTGTGGACGGCGGCGCCGCAGGCCTACGGCTTCCCCCACTTCAACGACGCGTACTGGGACGTGCTCTGGGGCACGCTCCAGGAGCTCGACATGCCGGTGGCGCTCCACATCGGCTCCGCGAAGGGCGGCACTCCGCTGTGGGACGAGTTCTCGTTCTTCAAGCGCCTCGCGATGGTCTCGACCACCGCGATCACGAGCAACGTGACCGTGATGGCGAACCTGCTGTTCTCGGGTGTGCTCGATCGCTTCCCCGAGCTGAAGTTCGTCTCGGTGGAGAGCGGCCTCGGCTGGGTCCCGTACCTGCTCGAGACGGCCGACCACCAGTTCGAGGCCCAGCACCTGTGGGACGAGGGCATGGCCATGCGACCGAGCGAGTACTTCCGTCGCAACTGCTACGTGAACTTCTGGTTCGAGGCGAGCGGCGTGGCGCTGCGGCACATGATCGGCATCGACAACATCATGTGGGAGGCCGACTTCCCGCACCCGACCTCGACGTACCCGCACTCACGCAAGGCACTCGAGACGTCGCTCGCCGAGGTGCCGGCCGAGGAGCAGAAGAAGATGGTCGAGACGAACGCCGCTCGCCTCTTCCACATCGACGTCGCGACCCTCGACCTCCCCGAGTCGGTGACCTACGTGGTCTGATCCGCGCCGACCCCACGGCTCGCGGGCGGCTCGCGGGCGACTCGCGGGCGGCCTCCCGGCGCAGCCTCCCTACGGCATCACCACGCCACCGTTGGGTCGCAGCACCTGGCCGGTCATGAAGCGGGACGCCTCCGACGCGAGGTAGAGCATGCACCAGGTGATGTCCTCGGGCTCGCCGGTGCGGCGCAACGGGGACTGGGCCGCGCGCTGGGCGAAGATCGCCTGCTTCGCCTGCGGGTCGGCCGTACCGTCGCCGCCCGTGTAGTGGACGGCGACCATCGGCGTGTCGACGAACCCCGGCGCGACCGCGTTCACCCGGATGCCGTGCTCGCCGCCTTCCATCGCCGCCGATCGTGTGATCATCATCACCGCGGCCTTCGTCATCGCGTACACCGAGATCATCGGCGCGGGCATGTCACCGCCGGCCGACGCGATGTTGATGATCGAGCCGCCGTGCTCGCGCATCGACCGCAACGCGGCGGCGCAGCCCCAGTAGACGCCGTCGAGGTTCACCGACGTGACGAGGCGGTAGTCCTCCTCCGTGGTGTCCGTCATCGGTCCGTGGCGCAGGACGCCCGCGACGTTGGCCCACACGTCGACGCGGCCGTGTCCGGTGAGCGCTCGGGCCGCGAGCGCGTCGACCGCGTGCTTCTGCGACACGTCGGTCGGCACGACCGTGGCTGCACGACCCAGCTCGCGCACCCGCGCGGCCGTCGTGTCGAGGCCGTCCTCGATGACGTCGGCCAGCACGAGGTCGGCTCCGGCCTGCGCGAACGTGAGCGCCGCCTGGGCGCCGATGCCCCGCGCGGCTCCCGTCACCACCGCGACCTTGCCCGCGAGCGAGAAGGCCGCGACGAGGTTCGCCGTGAGTGTCGGCTCGGGCGTCGCCGCTTCGCTCCCGTGTTGCGCTGCGAGCTTCTGTGCCTGGTAGCGCAGACCGCTGATCATGTCCATGCCATCGCCTCGCTCTCTCTTGGGCGGGACACCCGCCCGGCGGTCGTTCGCTCGGCTGCTGCCGTTGCCTCGCTCGCGGCACCCGCTCCGCGCTCGGGATCAGTACTGCGCGCGGTGGCCGCGCGCCTCGAGCTGGGGGATCACCTCCTGCCCGAGCAGCTCGAGGCTGCGCATCACCTTGTCGTGGGGGATCATGCCGAACTGCACGTAGCAGAGCAGCTGGTCGACGCCCGCCTCCTCGTAGCGCAGGATCTTCTCGAGGCACATCTCCGGGGTGCCGATGATGATCATGTCCTCGTTCTGGTAGTAGTCGACGGGCACCTGTCCGGCGATGACCGGCTCGAGCAGCGGGAAGACCGCCTCCTGCTCCTCCTTCGAGAGGTTCGACAGCTCCCACTCCAGCGTGAACTGCGCGAGGTGGCGGTACCACCAGTTCACCGAGTCCCACAGCTGGTACGCCTCGGCGGCCTCGTCGAGGTCGTCGACGCAGTGCACGAGCGTGTACGCCCCGACGCGGTCGTTCTGCACGCGCGTGAGCGGCTTCACGCACTCGGCCTGGCCCTCGCGGTACAGCCGGATGTGGTTGGCCATCGAGTCCACCGGCTGGAGTAGCGCGAACGACAGCAGGCCGAGGCCGTTGCGTCCGGCGCTCGCCGCGCTCTGCTCGCCGGCCGCCGCGAGCCAGCACGGCGGGTGGGGGTCCTGGTACGGCTTCGGGGTCTGGATGCGCTCGGGGAAGTGCAGCATCGGACTGTCGTAGGAGAACCGCTCCGACTCCCACATCGCCACCACGATCTCGACGGCCTCGCGCCAGTGCTCACGTGACTCGTCGGTGGGCGGGACCCCGAACGCGATCTGCTCCATCGGCGTGGATCGACCGGTGCCCCACTCCACCCGGCCGCGGCTCAGCACGTCGACCGTCGCCACCTTCTCGGCGACGCGGGCGGGGTGCGTGAAGCCGAACGGCATCAGCGTGACCCCGAACCCGAGGCGGAGGTGCTCGGTCGTGAGCGCGAGCCCGCCGAGCACGGCCTCCGGCGTCGGGCACGCGGAGCGCCCGTCACGGAAGTGGTGCTCGACGCACCAGACGGTGTGGAAGCCCAGCCGGTCGGCGAGCTGGATCTCGTCGATCGCCTCGTAGTACGCGGCCTGCTCGGCCTTGCGCTGCCCGTACGGGTGCGGTTCGTCCCACGGCCGCACCTTGGGCTGGAACTCGTACAGCAGGTCAAGCTTCATCGGGTCCTCCTCGGCGACGCGGGCAGTCTTACCAAATCCTCCCGAAGGCGTTCCGCTCGGGGCCCTCCGACGCCGCCGCGAGTGGGTGGTGGGCCTCACCGCACGTTCGTCCGCGCCCGCTAACGTCCGCCCGCGATGGGTGCCCTCTCGCATCTGCGGATCTGCGACTTCACCGGCCAGCTCGCGGGTGCGGGCGCGACCCGCACCCTCGCGGCGTTCGGCGCGCAGGTGATCAAGATCGAGGACCCGGTCACCGAGGGGCGCTGGGACATCCTGCGCGGCATGGAGCCGTTCGTCGACGAGCGGCGCGGCACCGAGCTCGGGGGCGGCTTCCAGAACCACAACGTCGAGAAGCTCGGGATCACGTTGAACCTGCGCACCGAGCGCGGTCGCGACCTGCTCGCGGCGCTCGTACGGATCTCCGACGTGGTCGCGGAGAACTTCGCCGCCGGCGTGCTCGCCCGCCTCGGCTTCCCCTACGAGCGTCTGCGCGCGCTCCGCGAGGACGTCATCTACGTGTCCAACTGCGGGTTCGGCCACCGCGGCCCGTACTCGAGCTTCAAGACCTGGGGACCGATCGTGCAGTCGTGCTGCGGGCTGACCTTCACCTCGGGTCTGCCCGACATGCCGCCCGCGGGGTGGGGCTACTCCTACATGGACCATCACGGCGGCAACGTGATGTGCCTCGCGATCCTCGCCGCGCTCGTCCACCGGAACCGTACCGGTGAGGGGCAGTGGGTCGACATGTCGTGCACCGATGCGGGGGCGAGCCTGCTCGGGCCGGTCGTGCTCGACTACACCGTGAACGGGCGCGTGACCCGCCGTGCGGGCTTTCCCTACAGCAGTCGCAGCGACTCACCCGCGATGGCGCCCCACAACATCTACCCCGCGCTCGGCGACGACCAGTGGTTCGCGATCGCGTGCCGCGACGATCGCGACTGGGTCGCGCTCGTGGAGGTGTTCGCCGCGAGCCCCGATGGGGGGTGGGCCCGTGACGCGAGGTTCGCGACGCGGGCCGGGCGCCTCGCGCACCAGGACGAGCTCGACGAGCTCGTCGGAGCGTGGTGCGCCACCCGCGACAAGTTCGCGATGCAGGCCCAGATGATCGCGTCGGACGTGCCGGCCGCGGCGGTGCAGCTCCCCGAGGAGCGCATCGACCACGACCCGGGTACGACCGACTGGGGCCTGTGGCCGTGGGTCGAGCACGCGCTCATGGGGCGGGTGCGGGTCGACGGCCTTCCCGTGCACCTCTCGGAGACCGACTGGCACATCGGCCGCGCCACACCGCTGCTCGGACAGGACAACGACGTCGTCTTCGGTGAGATCCTCGGCCTCTCCGCAGCCGAGATCGACGCCCTGCGCGCGGAGGGTGTGATCTGAGCGCGCCGCGACCGCCGTCCGGCCCGCACGGGAGCGCCGCCCCGCTGCCGCCGCGGCCGAGCGCTCCCGGCCCCCTCGCGGGCTTGCGGGTGGTCGAGCTGGCGAGCGAGTACGCGGCGCTCTGCGGCCGGCTCCTCGGGGATCTCGGTGCGGAGGTGATCCTCGTGGAGCCGCCCGGCGGCGCTCCCCAACGCCGGTACGAGCCGTTCGTCGACGACGTGGTCGACCCCGAGCGCAGCCTGTGGTTCTGGCACTACAACACCAACAAGCTCGGGGTGGTGCTCGACCTCGACGACGGCGACGGGCGGGAGCGCTTCCGCGACCTCGTCCGATCGGCCGACATCGTGGTCGAGGCCGAGCGCCCGGGTCGCCTCGGTGCCCTCGGCGTCGACGAGCCCGACGTGCGCGAAGGTGCCCCCGGGCTGATCTGGGCCGCGGTCACGCCGTTCGGCCGCACCAACCCGCGTGCGCTCGACCCGGCGACCGATCTCACGCTCCTCGCCGGCGGTGGGCCCGTCTGGAGCTGCGGGTACGACGACCACAGCCTCCCGCCGGTGCGGGGCGGTGGGAACCAGGCGTACCACACGGCATCGCTGCACGCGGCGATCGCGATCCTCGTGGCCGTGCTCCACCGCGACGTGAGCGGGCGTGGGCAGTTCATCGACGTGAGCATGCACGCGGCGGCCAACGTCACCACCGAGTTCGCGTCGTACGGATGGCTCGTCGCACAGGAGACGGTGCAGCGCCAGACCTGCCGCCACGCGAGCGCCCGACCCACGCAGCTCACCGTCGCGGAGGACATCGAGGGCCGGTTCGTGCCCACCGGGGTCCCACCCCGGGCGGCGCGCGAGTTCCGCATGCTCATCGACTGGATCGACGACCACGGGTGGCGGGAGGACTTCCCCGAGATCACCTTGCTCGAGCTCGGTGAGGAACGTGGTGGCGTGACGCTGATCGACGCGCTCGACGACCCGGTGGCCGCCGAGATCTTCGGTGCGGGGCGCGACGCGCTGAAGTTCGTGGCCAGCCGCCTCACGTCCTACGAGTTCTTCTTCCAGGGGCAGTCGCGGGGGATGGCCCTGCCCGTGGTGTACGCGCCCGAAGAGGTGATGGAGGACGTGCACTACCGGGCTCGCGGCTTCCCGGTCACCCTGCACCACGACGGGATCGGCCGTCCGGTGACCTACGCCGGCGCACCGTTCGTCATGGAGGCGTCCCCCTGGCGTCTGCGCCGTCACGCCCCCCGCCTGGGAGAGCACCAGACCCAAGCGTTCTCGGACCCGGGTCGGTGATCTCCTCGGTGGTGTAGCGGCGGACCCTCGTGCCCGGGAGCCAGTCTCGGGGCCTCAAGCCGGCCTTGTGCCAGAGCACGTCGAGGAACTCGTCCGGGTCGGGGAGCTTCTCCCACACCGAGGGGAGCAGCGTCGCGCGGTGCGCGCCGGCCTCGATCAGGACACCGTCGCGGCCGGGACGCACGGCGCGGCGCACGTCGCCCCACGAGCGGGCGCGCACGGGTCGCAGCCCCGAGAGCAGCGAGATCTTGATCGCCATCCGCTCGTAGTGGTCGGCGGTCACCGACGGCAGGCGGGGGTCCGCGAACGCGGCGCTCCACGCGTTGCGGCTCACGTTGGTGACGAGCGCCTCCCGGGCCTCGAGCGTGCCGATGCAGCCGAGCAGGGCCTCACCCCGCTCGAGGGTGACGAACGTGGCCGCCGGCCTGGCCAGCGCGGGGTCCTCGCCCGCACCAACCACGACTCGCTCGCCGGTGAGGAGCCCGTGGCGAATGGTGTCGGCCGCCGTGCGGAGGAGCTGCGCGCGGTGCGCGTCGGTGAGCGTGGGGAGCGGGGCGCGACCCAGCATCACGGCCCGCCCGTGGCGTGCTCGTCGCCGCCGTCATCGTCATCGCCGCCGTCGTCGACGAGGTCGTCCCGGGCGACGGCGCGGGGGTCGCCCCCGAGGCCGGCGGTGGCGCGCTCGAAGATGGTGTAGACGG
>BTUT01000058.1:5081-10954 GCA_045862935.1 Acidimicrobiia bacterium | reverse complement strand
ATGTTCGAGGTGGACTACCCCCACTCCGACTCCACGTGGCCGGACAGCCGCGCCGTGGCCGCCGACATCATGTCGGGGCTCGACGCCGTGGCGGTCCACAAGATCGCCCGCGGGAACGCGATCCGGCTCTTCGGCCTCGACGACCTGGCGGAGGCCGGTCCCGCGGCGGTGTGAGGGACGATCGGGCGACCGTGGGAGGCCGGTCCCGCGGTCGCGACTGCGTGACGGCTCCGCGGCGCGAGGTGCGGCCGGACGTCACGTGGTCGGGAAGCGGATCCGGATGCGGTCGTAGGCGCGGGCGAAGGTGGCCGGCACGATCTGCGGCTCGGCCGGGTCGACGAGCTCCCAGTCGGGGATGCGGGCCAGCAGCTCCTCGAACAGCACCCGGATCTCCAGGCGCGCGAGCGATGCGCCGAGACAGAAGTGCGAGCCGAACCCGAACGCGACGTGGCGGTTGTGCTGGCGCGTGATGTCGAACGTGTCGGGATCGTCGAACGCACGCGGGTCGCGGTTGGCCGAGGGGTACAGCAGGAGCACCTCGTCGCCGGCGGCCAGGTGCTCGCCGTGGAGGGTGTGGTCGACCGTCACGGTGCGCCGCATGTTGAGCACCGGTGAGACCCACCGGATGAGCTCCTCGACTGCGGTGGACGCGAGCAGCGCCGGCTCCTCGGCGAGGCGGCGCCGTTGCTCGGGCCGGAGCGCGAGCTCGCGGATCGTCGAACCCAGGACGGTGCGCGTGGTCTCGGCGCCGCCGTCGAGGACGAGGATCGTCTCCTCCAGCACACGGCCGGTGTCCCAGCCGTCGGTGTGCGTCCAGATCGAGATGAGGTCGTCACGGGGCTCGGCCCGGCGTTCGGCCACGAGCGCGGTGGTGACCGCGGCGAACTCCGTGAGGACCGGTCCGAGCCCGGGGTGCGACTCGTGTGGCGGTCCGTCGGGTGAGGTCTGGCCGGCGAGCATCATCGTCTGCTCGGACCACACGCGGACCCGCTCCCACGTCTCGCGGGGATAGCCGAGGAGGTCGCTGATCATGATCGCGGGCAGCCGCGACGCGATCGCCTCGATGGCCTCGCACTCCCCGAGCGGCACGACCGCGTCGAGGATCTCGGTGACGACCTCGCGCACGTGGTCCTCGCGGTCGCGCACCGCCCGGGGGGTGAAGCGCCGTGCCACGAGGTTGCGCTGCGCCTGGTGCTCGGGATCGTCGAGGTTGATCATCGAGCGGTCGGCTCGTTGGTCGAGGTGAGGTCGTGAGCCCGCGAACGAGGAGTACCGCGCGACGTCCTTCTCGATCGCGACGATGTCGTCGTAGCGGGAGATCGCCCAGATCCGCTGGACGGGATCCCAGAACGCCGGCGCCTCGTCGCGTAGCCAGCGGTACGCGTCCCACGGATCGACGTAGAACTGCGGGTCGAGGACGTTGATCGGTGGGGCCCCCGCGCGCGGAGCCCGAGGCGGCGCGCTCACATCTCGAGCCCGCCGTTGACGGCGAGCACCGACCCGGTGATGTACCCCGAGTCGTCGTCGAGGAGGAAGAGCACCGCGCGCGCCACCTCATCGGGTCGGCCGAGGCGGCCCACCGGGATCTTCTCCACCACCGCCGCCAGCGCGTCGGGCGGGACGGCCGCGACCATGTCGGTGTCGATGAAGCCGGGGGACACGCAGTTCACGGTGATGCCCTTGCGGGCCATCTCGAGGCCGAGGCTCTTGCTGAACCCGAACAGTCCCGACTTCGACGCGGCGTAGTTCGCCTGACCGATGTTGCCGGTCTCGCCGATCACCGACGAGATGTTCACGATCCGCCCGAAGCCCCGGTCGATCATGTGGTCGAGGAGCGCCTTGGTCATGTAGAAGGCGCCCGAGAGGTTCACGCGCAGGACGGCGTGCCAGTCGTCGATCGTCATCTTGCGGACCGTTCGGTCGACGGTGACGCCCGCGTTGTTCACGAGGTAGTCGATGGTCCCTCGCTCGGCGAGGACCTCGTCGATCACCCGGGCGCAGTCGTCGGGGCTGCCGACGTTGCCCTGGTGGATCGAGACGGAGCAGCCCTGCGCGGCGAGCGCGTCACGCAGCTCCTCGGCGTGCGCCTGCGCGCGGCTGTAGCCCGCGGCGACGTGGGCGCCCTCGCGTGCGAGGTGCTCCGTGATGGCGGCGCCGATGCCGCGCGTGCCGCCAGTGACGATCGCCGTCCGGCCGGTGAACGCCCCCATCTGCGACCTCCTTCGATGGCCCGGTGTCCAGTCAACACCGGAACGGCCTTGCTCCGCATGCCGGAGACGTCCGCATGCCGGGGACGACGTGGACTGTCGAGGTGCTCGTGGCCGCGAGCGCGTGCGTGGGATGCGCAGCACGCGAGGTCTCGCCCGGCGGGTACGGGCCACTACCGTGCTCGTGCGCACTCGAGCATCGGGAGGTCCGACATGGCGGTTCCGGCCACGGAGATCGACGACCACGATCTCGCGATCGAGGACGAGCTCGGGATCGCGGAGGCGATGGTCGAGCGGGCCGACCCCCTCGCCGCGATGCGGTCGCTGGCCAGGGCGCTGGAGCGATCACTGCTGCGGCCGCGCATCGCGCTCCCGGCGTTCGCGCGGTTCTCGAGCCGGGCGACGCTGGCGGGCATCGACGTGATCAGCCGGACGCTCACCGGTCGGCTCTCGGAGCCGGTGGAGGTCGAGAAGGGTGACCGGCGCTTCGTCGACCCGGCCTGGTCGCAGAACCCCCTCCTGCGGATGCTGCTCGAGACCTACCTCGCGTCCGTGCGCTTCCTCGACGACCTCGTGGTGCGGGCCGAGCTCGAGCCCCTGGGGGCGCGCAAGGCCGAGTTCGCCGCCAACCTGCTCGGCAACGCCGTCGCGCCGACGAACGCCCTGCTCACGAACCCCACCGCGATGAAGCGCGCGTTCGACACCGGCGGAGCGAGCGTGCTGCGCGGGATGCGGAACTTCCTCACCGACTTCGCGGAGAACGACGGGTGGCCCCGCCAGGTGGACCGCTCACCGTTCGAGCTCGGCGTGAACATGGCCGCCACCCCCGGCAAGGTGGTCTTCCGCAACGAGCTGATCGAGGTGCTCCAGTACGCACCCCAGACCGACGACGTGCACGAGATCCCGTTGGTCGTCTGCCCGCCGTGGATCAACCGCTACTACATCGCCGATCTCGCCCCCGGGAAGAGCCTCGTGGAGTGGGCCGTGCGCCACGGGCACACCACGTTCGCGATCAGCTACCGGAACCCCGACGGGTCGGACCGCGACACCACCTTCGACGACTACATGCGCCTGGGGCCCCTCGCGGCCATCGACGTCGTGCGCTCGATCACCGGCGCCGACGTCGTCAACACGCTGGCCATCTGCCTCGGCGCCACCATGAACACGATGGCGCTCGCCTACCTCGAGGCGATCGGCGACCAGCGGGTGCACAGCTCGACGCTGCTCAACGCCGCGATCGACTACGCCGACAGCGGGCTGCTCGCCGACGTGTTCGCGGATCCCGGCACGATCAACGCGATGTGCCGCCGGATGGAGGGTCCGGGGTTCCTCGAGGCGAAGGACATGACCCGCACGTTCAACCTCCTCCGGGCGAACGACCTGATCTTCCGGTACGTGGTCGACAACTGGCTGCTGGGTGAGCCCCCGCCCGCGTTCGACCTCCTCGCCTGGAACGAGGACGGCACCCGCATGCCGGGCCGCGCGCACTCGTACTTCGTGCGCAAGATGTACGTGGAGAACGCGCTCGCCAACGGGGCGATGAAGGCGATGGGCGAGCCGCTGGTGCTCTCCGACATCACGCCCGAGCACTACATCGTGGCGGCGGTCGAGGACCACATCGTCCCGTGGAAGAACTCCTACCGCACGACGCAGCTCGTGAAGAGCCCGCTGCGGTTCGTGATGACGTCGGCGGGCCACATCGCCGGGATCGTGAACCCCCCGGGGCCCAAGGCCCGCCTCTGGACCAACGATCAGCTGCCCGCCGACCCCGACGCCTGGCGCGCCGGTGCGACCGAGCACGCGGAGTCGTGGTGGGAGGACTGGGCGCGCTGGATCGGCGAGCGGGCGGGGGACCGCGGTCCGGCCCCGTCGGTGGGCAACGCCGAGTACCCCGTCATCGCCGACGCGCCCGGGAGCTATGTCCGCAGCTGAGGTGACGTCCGGGGTGCGCACGGTCGGCTCGCTGCGCATCCGGTTCGAGGAGCGGGGCGGGGACGGCCCGCCGCTGCTCCTGGTGAACGGCTTGGGTGCCGGGCTCGGTCGTTGGGGTGGCTTCCGGGATCGGCTGGCGTCGCGGCGCCGGGTCATCACGTTCGACCCGCCGGGCGTCGGCGGTTCGCCCGCGCCCCTGCGGCCCCTGGCGATGGCCGAGCTCGCGGCCACCGCGCTCGGGCTGCTCGAAGCCCTCGACGCGCCCGAGGCGGACGTGCTCGGCTACTCGTTCGGGGGCGCCGTGGCCCAGGAGATGGCGCGCCTCGCGCCGGCGCGGGTGCGACGACTCGTGCTCGCGGCCACGACGTGCGGGTGGGGGTCGCCGCCCGGGGATCCCTGCGCGGTCACCGGCGCGACCGCGAGGGTGATGATCGACGGCCGCGACACCACCTGGATCGGCCTGTGGTGCCAGGCGCTGGCGATCGGGGCCTGGTCCTCGATGCCCTGGCTCGCGACCCTGCCCCAGCCCACGCTCGTGCTCACGGGAGAGCGCGACCGCGTGGTGCCGGTCGCGGCCGCGCGCCAGCTCGCCCACGCCATCCCGCGGGGAAGGCTCGAGGTCGTGCCGGGAGCGGATCACTGGTTCCTGCGCCGCGGTGACGCCGGGCCGGCGGCGCGCCCGGTGGAG
This sequence comes from Acidimicrobiia bacterium, assembly GCA_045862935.1. Lineage (GTDB taxonomy): Bacteria > Actinomycetota > Acidimicrobiia > IMCC26256 > PALSA-555 > CAIUKV01. Next base: position 6,127 of record BTUT01000058.1, on the reverse strand, counting down.
GAGTTCCTGGCCCGGCCGAGTGCCTTCACGGCTGCGGACGGGACGGGCGGGGCCGGGGAGGCGGCTGCCGAACGCGCGGCTCAGGGCGGGGCGGGCGCGTTGGCCTGCACGTAGCTCCGGTACACGACGAGGAGCGCCTGCTTCTGCTCGTCGGTCAGGCGCTCGTCCCGACGGATGGCCGACTCGGTGTCGAGCTCCTCGGCGGCCGGTCGAGCGCCGGGGGCGGCTCCCGCGTGGTCGAGCAGCGTCTCGGCGGAGAGGTCGAGCGCCGAGGCGATCGCCTGGAGGACGCGGACCGACGGTTCGTGGAGCCCGCGTTCGAGCTGGCTCAGGTACGGGTTCGACACCTGCGCGAGATCGGCCATCTGGCGCAGCGAGAGGTTGGCGAGCTTGCGCTGGGCGCGGATGAAGGCACCGAGCGACTCGAGCCGGGGGTCCAGACCGTCCATGAGGCGCAGCGTCCGACGGGCTCACCGCCCGACGGGGTCACCGCCCGACGGGCCGGCGCCCGAGGGCGGCCGGCCCGTCGTCGCGGCGGGTGGTCAGTTGGCCTCGCCGGCCTCGGTCACCTCGAGGAGCTTGTAGGCGAGCTCCTTCTGCGCGGCCACGAGCTCCTCGACGAAGCCGTAGCTCGCGTCCACGAGCTCCTTGGCGGAGGGCAGCTGGTCGCCGAACCCGAGGGTGGGGACGCCGGTCTTGGGGAACACCTTGCCGGCGACCTCGGCCCAGGCGTTGATGCCGCTGGTGAAGAGGTCCTGGCTCTGCTTGATCGACGCGCTGAACGCATCGCTGACGGTGGTGACGGGGTTGGCGGTCTTCGTGGTGGCCATGCGTGCTCCTCGGTCAGGGTGTGGGGGAAGGGCCTTGCCGGACATCCGGCGGTCCATAGTGTAACAAGCGTCCGCTTGGAATACCAAGCGCTCTCCGGGTCACCTGCGGAGGCACTCCGGCGAGGATCGGGAGCCCGCCGGGTGGCCGTCAGGTCGTCTCGGGCGAGGGGACGGGCTCCTCGGGTGCCGACGCCCCGGGAGCCCGATCGAGGAGCG
>BTUT01000058.1:0-5071 GCA_045862935.1 Acidimicrobiia bacterium | reverse complement strand
CGGGGGGAGGGGCGCCGGGGGCGCCGGGTGCCGGTGTTCCGGGAGTGCGCTCGAGGAGCGGCGCGAGCTGTGCCCGGTCGGCGTCGGTGAGTGGCCGGAGCGCGGCGTCGCGATTCGGGCGCCAGAACGTGGCCGGGCCGCTCCACGCCTCGCGCCGGAGGCGGGACTTGTCGAGCTTCATGCTGGCGAGCTTGGGGAGCTCCGCGCTCACCCGGACGAACGCGGGCACCCACTTCGGCCCGAGGTCGGGCTGCGCGGCGAGGAAGGCGTCGAGCTCCGCGATCTCGAACGCGGCGAGGTCGTCGACCTCCAGCGCGACCATGACCCGGTCGCCGACAGGGTCGTCGGGCACCGCGTAGACCGCGACGGAACGCACCCGCGGGTGGCGCGCCACGATGGCCTCCACGGGCCCCGCGGCGAAGTTCTCCCCGTCGACGCGGAGCCATTCGTTGGACCGCCCCGCGAAGTAGAACCACCCGTCGGCGTCGCGGTACGCGAGGTCGCCGGACCAGTAGACCCCGTCCCGAACCTTCGACACCACGGCTTCGGTGTTCTTGTAGTAGCCCTCGAACCCCCCGCTGGGGGCGGTGTTCACGAGCTCGCCGACGGCTTCGTCGGCGTTGAGGAGCCGCCCGCGCTCGTCGAACGCGGCCGGAGGGCACTCACGACCCGTGTTCGGGTCGAACACCGCGATCCCGGCATCGGCCCGGCCGAGCGCGCCGCGGGGCATCGACGGATCGCGCCGCACGATGATGACGCCTTCGGTGGAGCCATAGCTGTCCCGCACCTGGCAGGCGAAGCGCGACGCGAAGTCCCGGATGTCGGACTCCGAGGCCTCGTTCCCGAGCGCCAGCTCGAGCGGTGTGGTCGCGTCGTCGGGCGACGGGGGCACGGCGAGGATGTAGTTGAGCACCTTGCCGGTGTAGGCGAGCATCACCGCGTCCATCCGGCGGATGTCGGGCATCGTGCGCGACGCCGAGAACCGCGCCCGGCTGCCCAACGCCGCACCGGACGAGAGCGCGCACGCGAGGCCGGAGAACAGCGCGGCCGAGTGGAAGAACGGCAGCGGCGCGTACACCGTCCGGCCCGGCGCCGCGGGGGAGATGCTCGCGACGTGCGCGCCCGTGCGGGCGAAGCGCCCCTGCGTGCAGCGCGCGGCCTTCGGGAACCCGGTGGAGCCCGAGGTGAAGATCAGGAGGTACGGATCCTCCGGCGCGGGGGGAGCGAAGTCCTGGTCGGGATCCATCGCGGCGAGCGCGCTCGCGTACTCGTCGGTGTGCGTGTGCAGCGTGCGACCCACGGGCACGCTGCTCGGCGCGTCGGCCAGGAGCGGGGCATAGGTCTCGGAGGTGACGAGCAGCTGGCAGTCGGTGTGGTCGATGAGTCGCGCGAGCTCCGCACCGCGATACGTCGCGTTGATCCCCACCACGACGGCTCCGCTGATGGCTGCCGCACCCAGCCAGAGCACGTACTCGGCGGTGTTGTCGAGCAGCACGCCGATGTGGGGTGGGGCCGAGGGGTCACGCAGCTGCTCCCACCAGGCCGCGCGGCGGCGAGCCTCGGCCACGACCTCGCGGTACGTGTACGACCGATCCTCGAGCCAGGCGCCGACGTCGTCGTTGTCGGCGTGCTGGAGCCAGAGGTCGGCGGCGATCATCGCCTGGGGGCCGCGGCGGGCACGTCGACCTCGACGGCGTGGATCGTGGCGGCGCGGGTCCCGGCCAGCGAAGCCGGGTCGTGCTCCCTTGCGGTGCAGAGGAAGAGGGTGCGCCCGTCGGGCCCGCCGAGGGCGGGCGCGATCGCGAGGCGGTCGTCGATCGCGATCCGGTCGAGCACCTCGCCTCCGGGCGCGATCCGCTGGAACTCCCGAGCCAGGGTCATGGCCGCCCAGATCGCGCCGTCGGCGTCGAGACAGATCCCGTCCGGCCCGAAGGGTGCACACTCCGCAAACGTCCGGCGGTCGGTGAGGGACCCGTCGGGCGCGACGGTGAACGTCGTGAACCGGCGGCCGATCGACTCGGCGACGATCAGCGTCCGTCCGTCGGGGGTCACCACGCAGCCGTTCGGGAAGCGGAGACCCTCCGCGGCGATCGCCGCCGTGCCGTCGGGGCGCACGAGCACGAGCGCGCCGTCGGGGTCGCTGGCCGGGGGGAACGTCCCGACGTAGGCGTTGCCGCGCGCGTCGACGACCATGTCGTTGCACCCGTCGCGCACCATCGCGCGCAGGTCCGCGTGCAGCGTCAGCCGACCTCCGTCCCAGCGCAGCACCTCGGGTTCGAGCATCGAGACGACGAGCAGCGAGCCGTCCGGGAGGAAGCCGAGCCCCGATGGGCGCCGGCCTCGGAGCGTCACCACCGTGTCGAGTCGACCGCCGGCGTCGACGGTGTGGACCGCCTCCCCGTGCATGTCGGAGAACCACAAGCGGCCGTCCCGCCAGCGCGGTCCCTCACCGAACACGATGCCCTCGACGAGCAGGCGCAGTCGATCGGCACGCACGACGGCATTCTCGGTGGCGCCCGCGGCGGTGGTCAAAGCGTACGCCGAGCCCACCGGGTGCGCACTCCGAGCGCAACCCGGGGTGCGCCGTCAGGCCGGTGCACCGAAGTCCACGGTGTCGCGCAGCACATGCTTCATCACCTTGCCGGACGCGTTGCGCGGGAGCTCGTCGACGAGCGCGACGAGCTCCGGAGCCTTCATGCGGGCGACGCCTGCGCTCGCGAAGAACGCGCGCAGCGCGTCGACGGTGATGCGTTCGCATCCCGGTGTGGGCACGACGACGAGCCCGACGCGCTCGCCGTAGCGTGCGTCGGGCACCCCGATCGCGGCCGCGTCGCCAATGCCGGGATGGCGCAGCGCGATGCCCTCGATCTCCATCGAGGAGAGGTTCTCGCCGCCGCGGATGATGATGTCCTTGAGGCGGTCGGTGATCGTGAGCCGGCCGTCGGCGTCGAGCGAGCCGATGTCTCCGCTGTGGAACCAGCCGTCCCGGTCGAACGCCGTCTCGTTGAGTGCGGGGTCGGTGTAGCCGAGGAACTGCTGGGGACCGCGCAGGAGCACCTCGCCGGGGACGCCGACCGGGAGGTCGCTGCCGCTCGGGTCGACCACACGGACCTCGGTGTCGCGGATCGGTGTGCCGTCGGTGTGGATCCGCACGTCGAGGTCGTCGTCGAAGCTGGTGGCCGTGGCCTGGGGGTGCTCCGACGACCCGTACGAGCGGGTGACGCTCCAGCCGGCCTGCTGCGCGCGCTCCACGAGCACGGGCGGGACGGCCGTACCGCCGGTCACCGCGTAGCGGATGGAGCTCGCGTCGAGCTCCCCGGCTTCGACGCGGGTCAGGAGCTCGCTCAGGTGGATCGGCGCGCCGGTGATCGCGATCGGGCGGTGCTCCTCGATCAGGTCCGAGCACGTCACGACGTCCCAGCGGTCGACGAGGATCGTGGTGGACCGCGTGATCGCCGGGCTCAGGATCGCGAGGAGCCCGGCGACGTGCCCCGCCGGCCACGGCTGCATCACCACCCAGTCCCGGCGCTCGGGTGGCGCCTGCGTCATGCGGAACAGCTCGGCGACGAACGTCTCGTGCGAGTGCACCACACCCTTGGGGTCGGCCGTGGTGCCCGACGTGTAGACCACGAGCAGGGGGTCGTCGGGGTCGACGGGGACGGGATCGACGGGTCCGGCGGATGCGTCGACCAGGGCTGACCACGAGACCGCGCCGGGCCATACGTCGTCACCGACCATCACGGTGCGCCCACCGCGGGCCCACGGGATCGCGTCCAGGCGGGCGTGGAAGTCGATCGCGCCCCAGCGGTCGGGGCACACGAGCGTGGACGCGCCCGACGCCTCGAGGATCCAGCCGGTCTCGGCGGGACCGTAGGTGTGGACGATGGGCACCAGGACCGCTCCCACCGCCACCGCACCGAGGTAGGCGTCGATGGTCACCGGCCAGTTCGGGAGCTGCACCGCCACCACGTCGCCCCGCCCCACGCCACTCGCGGCGAAGGCCCCGGCCGCGGCGCGCGCGCGGTCGGGCAGGTCGCCGAGACGCACCTCGCCGGGACGCACCTCGGAGCCGAACACCACCCGCGCGTCGGGATCGTCGATCGCGGCGCGCTCGATCACCTCGAGCAGGGTCTCGCCCCGGAACGCACCGGTCTCGCGCCACGACCGGTACCACGCGGCGCGCGTCGCGCGCAGCACGGGGTCGGTGAACAGGATCTCGAGCGACCCCGTGATCCGGCCCATCGGTCAACACTAACGTGGGCGCGGCCCGATGCCGGGGGCGAGCCAGGGGGTTCCGATGGAGATCCGCGACCTGCACGTGATCGACGTGGACGCCCACATCACCGAGCCGCCCGACCTGTGGACGCGCCGGGCGCCGGCGAGGTACGCCGATCGGGTGCCGCGCGTCGTCGACGTCGACGGGGTGCCCAACTGGTCCTTCGACGGTGTGCTGCTGGGCCGCGTGAACCTCTCGAGCGTCATCCGGCCGAGCGGCGAGAAGGTCCCCGGTCCCGCGTTCTTCGACTTCGAGCGCGACGACCTGCATCCGGCGTCGAGCGACATGCGCGCTCGCGTCGAGCTCCTCGACGAGCAGGGCATCTACGCGCAGGTGCTGTACCCGAACGTCGCCGGCTTCGGCGCGCAGCGCTTCGCCGAGGTGGCCGACCCGGAGCTCCGCCGCATGTGCGTGATGATCTTCAACGATGCGATGGTGGAGATCCAGGCCGAGTCGGGCGACCGGTTGCTGCCCATGGCACTCATGCCGTGGTGGGATCCGGCGGCCAGTGCCGACGAGGTGCGGCGCAGCGCGGCGGACGGTTTGCGGGGGGTGAACATCTGCAGCGATCCACAGGTCCGCGGCGCGCCCGAGCTGTGGCAGGACGCGTGGATCCCGTTCTGGGAAGCGTGCACCGAGACCGGGCAGTCGGTGAACTTCCACATCGGTGCGAGCGAGTCGTCGATGAGCTGGTACGGGACGTCGCCGTGGCCCGCACTCGACGGGGAACGGAAGCTCGCCATCGGCTCCGCGATGATGTACCTCTCCAACGCGCGCATCATCGCCAACCTCATC
>BTUT01000057.1:0-11040 GCA_045862935.1 Acidimicrobiia bacterium | reverse complement strand
GTGCACCTCACCCGCGGCGGCGAGCACGAGGCTCCCGCGGTTGCCCCGGGTGATCTCGTACGGTCGCCACCGGCCTCGGCCGTCGGACACCGTCACCCGCTCGCCGGCCCGCAACCGCCGCACCCGCTGGAGGTGATGGCCGTCCTCCCCCTCGACGACCACGCTCTCGTCGAGGGCCGGCGCGAACACGTGCGCGGCTGCCCCGCTGTGCGAGGCGAACCCGTTCGGCTCCCGACCCACCGGCCCGATCGTCACGACTGGAACGCGGAGCGCAACCGGGCGAACACGCCCTTCGAGGGCGGCGACACCGCCTCCCCCCGGTGCTCGGCGTACCGGTGCAGCAGCTCCGCTTCCTCGTCGTCGAGCTTCGACGGAACCGCGACGTCGACCCGGACGAGGAGATCGCCGCGGCCGCGGCCGCGCAACGACGGCACCCCGGCGTGCTTCACGCGGAACAGCTGGCCCGGCTGGGTGCCCGCCGGGACGGTGATCTGGTGCGTGGCGTCGAGGCCCTCGATCTCCAGCTCGGTGCCCAGCGCCGCCTGGGCCAGGCCGATCGATCGGGTGGCGAGCAGGTCGTCGCCGTGGCGCTCGAGGTCGGCGTGGGCGCGAACCCGGATCGTGACGTAGAGATCCCCCGGCGGACCGCCGCGCGGTGCCGCCGCGCCCCGGCCGGCCAGGCGCAGCCGCGTGCCGTCGTCGACGCCGGCCGGCACGTCGACGTCGATCGTGCGCTGCGACATCACCCGACCGTCGCCCCGGCAGTCGCGACACTGCGTGAGGATCCGGCGGCCGGTGCCGCCGCACACACCACACGGCGACGCCGTCATGATCTGGCCGAGGATCGATCGCCGGACCTGGCGCACCTCGCCGTCGCCGCCGCACACGTCGCAGCGGGTCGGGAAGGTCCCGGGCTCGCACCCCGAGCCGTCACACCGGGGGCACTCCACGGGCAGGCGCGCATCGATCGTGTGGGTCACGCCGAAGGCCGCTCCGGCGAGGTCCAGCTCCAACACGGTCTCGGCATCGTCGCCCCGGGTCGGGCCACCCGCCGGGCGCCGGGCGCCGAAGGGATCGCCACCGAAGAACGCATCGAAGAGGTCGCCGAAGCCGGCGAACGGATCGCCCGCCCCGGACCCGCCCCGGCCGCCCCCACCGTCGCCGAACACGTCGTAGCGGCGGCGTCGCTCCGGGTCACGCAGGACCTCGTAGGCCGCCGTGACATCCTTGAACCGCGCCTCCGCCTCGGGGTCACCGGGGCTCGAATCGGGGTGATAGCGACGAGCGAGCTCGCGATAGGCGCGCTTGATCTCGTCGTCGGTCGCGCTGCGGGAGACGCCGAGGGTCTCGTAGTGGTCGCTCATCGTGGGCTCATGGTGCGTTCACCGAGGGATCCGGGGCGCGGTCACGACAGGTGCCGGCCGAGCTGCTGCGAGACGGCCGAGACCGCCGAGAGTGCGTGGCGGTAGTCCATGCGAGTCGGGCCGAGCACCCCCACGACGCCGGCCGCCTCCCCGTCGACCTCGTAGGGGGCCAGCACGATCGAGCACTCGCGCAGCTCCTCCAGGGCGTTCTCGGAGCCGATGCGCACCGTGAGCCCGGCCTGCAGCAGCTCGTGGACGACCGAGACCACCACCACGTGGTGCTCGAGCATCTCGAGGAGGCGGGCCGCACTCTGCGCGGTGGCGAACGCCTCCTGCTCGGCCGCGAGGTTGGACACGCCTCCGACGTACAACGGCTCGCGATGGTCGGCGGTCGGGTCGGGGCCGACGAGCGCTGACAGCACGTCGGCCGCGATCCGGTCCGCCTCGGCATCACCCGTCCTGGCGGTGTCGGGCATCGAGCCCCACGCCCGTCCCACGAGGCCGGCCTCGATCGCAGCCACCGCCGCCGCGAGGCGGTCGTCGTCGGTGTCGGAGATCTGGAGCACCCGACGCTCGACGGCCCCGTTCGACAAGACCGCGATGACCATCGCCGAGCGGTCGTGCAACCGCACGAGCTGCACCGCCCGCACGACCGCGTGGTCGGGTTGCGGCCCGACCACGACCGCGGCGTGACGGCTCAGCCTCGCGAGCAGCTGGCTGGTCTCGTGGAGCAGATCCTCGAGGGCCCGGTGCGACGACTCGAAGAACTCGGCGACGGCTCGGTGCTGCCGCAGGGGCAGGGGACCGCGCGTCGTGAAGTGGTCGACGAAGTACCGGTAGCCCCGGTCGGTGGGTACCCGACCCGCGGACGTGTGCGGCTGAGCGATGTAGCCCTCACGTTCGAGCACGGTCATGTCGTTGCGGATCGTGGCGCTCGACACGCCGAGTCCGCTCGAACGCGCGACCGTCTGCGAGCCCACGGGCTGCGCGGTCTCGACGTACTCCTCCACGATGGCCCGGAGGACCGACGCCTTGCGCTCGTCGAGTTCGGCGTTCTCCGTCACCTGCTCACCTGCGGATCGGACGAGCGGCGCTCGATTGGCACTCCATCGTATCGAGTGCCAGCTCCCACCCTCGGCGCGTCATCGTGCGGCCACAGCCTGAGCGTGACCTCCGTGGCCAGCAACCGGCCCCGTCGGGTCAGGACGATCCGGGTCCCCTCGACCCGGACGAGACCCGAGTCCACCACGGTCGCGAGCGCCCGCTCGTCGATCCCCGCGATCAAGGGCGCTCCCCCACGCGTCCGCAGGGCGAGCCCGAAGCGCTCCGCGGCGCTCGCGGCCGGATCGAGGGTCTCGGAGCCGGCCGAGGGCGACTCCTGCGCGGCGATCCGGTCGATGTAGCGATCGGGAGTCCGCACGTTCCACCAGCGCGCACCCCGAAGGTGCCCGTGGGCTGCGGCGCCGATCGCCACGCACTCGGCCCCGTGCCAGTAGCCCAGGTTGTGGCGGCACTCGTGACCGGGCTTCGCCCAGTTCGACACCTCGTACCACTCGAGGCCGGCCGCGAGCAGCAGATCGTCGGCCCGCAGGTAGCGATCGGCCTGGGTGTCGGGATCGGGCCCGGCGATCCCGCCGGCGAGGATCCGTCGCTCGAGCGGCGAGCCCGGCTCGACCGTCAGCCCGTACACGCTCATGTGCGGAGCACCGGATCCCAGCAGGTCGGCCAGCGTCGCGTCGAAGTCCGCGGCGCGCTCGCCCCCGCAGCCCGCGATGACGTCGACGTTGAACGTCGGGAAGCCGACTCCGTGGACCGCGTCGATCGCCCGCGCGACGTTGTCGCGATCGTGCGTTCGCCCGAGCGCCGCCAACACGTGCGGCTGCGTCGACTGCACCCCGAGTGAGACCCGGGTCACGCCGTGGTCCCGGTACACGCGGAGCTTGGGGCGGTCGATGGAGTCGGGGTTGCACTCAACCGTGACCTCCGCGCCGGGCGCGAGCGGGATCGCGTCGAGCATCCGCACGAGGTGAGCCGCCGGCAGCAGCGACGGTGTGCCACCACCGAAGTAGACGGTGGTCACACCGTCGAGCTCTCCCGACGCGCGCCGCCGTCCGATGTCCGTGACGCAGGCGTCCACGTACGCGTCGACGAGGTGCGCACGGTCGGTCCAGGTCGCGAACGCGCAGTAGTCGCACCGGGTCGCGCAGAACGGAACGTGGACGTACACCCCGAGGCCGATCTGCACCCCGCCATGGTCGCAGGTGACCCGCAGGTTGGCGACGGGCCCGGAGCCGGCGCCGTCCACGTCGCCGAGGCATCGCCTTCCGTGGAGCATCCCGCCCCGCCTCGACCCCTGGAAGCGATCAGGCGAGCCAGCCCTCCAGCATCATCGGCTGGGAGCGGGTGGTCGCCCCGGGCGCGGCTTCCTCGGTGATCGCGAAGCCCATCACCTCGGGGTCGGTGGTGAAGGCCACGACCGCCGGCGCCCGCCCGAGCACACCCACCGACACGACGGCGCTCCCCGGCTCCTCGCCCATGAGCGCCCAGAGCTGGTAGGTCCGTCCGGCCGGGAGGCGCGGAAGGTGATCGACCATCAGATAGCCGTGCCCATCGGCCGTGGCGACGACCTTCGCACCGACCGCGCCGCTCGACGACTCCATCTCGGCCGCGCGAGCTCCGGGCTGCACCGCCGCCGCGAATGCAGCCTCCTCCATGCCGTCGTCCTCCACGCCCGCGGCGAGCCGGTCGATCCTCGCCTCCTGGTCCGACACCTCGCGCCCGAGCACCACCCCGACGCCCGCCGCGACCAGGAGGGCGAGCGCCGCGGCGATGCCGACGAGCCACGACCGCCGGCGGGGCACGCGTCCGGGCGCCGCGCGGCGCGCGCGGTGGCCAACGACCGTGGGCGTGCGCAGGGGCGGCACCGCCAAGTCAGGGGCAGGCGCGCCGCCGAGCCCCTCCTCGATCCGCGCCCAGAGTGCCGCCGGCGGATCGAAGGTCGTCTGCGCGAGCATCGAGGCAGCCTCGCGGAGCTCGTCGACCTCCCGGCGCGCCGCCGGTGAGCGCGCCAGCCACGCCTCCACGGCGCTGCGCTCCGCGACGTCGTCGATCGCGTCGAGGGCGTACACGCCGAGCAGCGCATCGATGTCCGCCGGGATCAACGCTCGGTCCACGACCCCTCCGCCCCCACGAGCCCGACGTCCGCCAGCGCGTCACGCATCCGCGCGAGGCCGGAGCGGATGCGGCTCTTGACCGTCCCCTCGGGTTCACCGAGGGCCGCGGCAACCTCGCGGTAGGAGTGGCCGCCGAAGTACGCGAGCTCGATGGCCGACCGCTCACCGGCGCTCAGCAACGTGAGCGCATCCCGTACGTGCTCGGTCAGCACGAGCGCCCACACCTCACGTTCGAGGCCGTCATCGACCGGCACGCTGCGCTGTGCGTCGCGCTCCTCGCGGGACCGGCGCGCCGACTCGCTCCGCACGAGATCGACGCTGCGACTGTGCACCTGCGAGAGCAGGAACGAGCGCAACGCGCCCCGGGCCGGGTCGAAGCGCTCGGGGTCGTTCCACAGGCGCAGGAACACCTCCTGCACGACCTCCTCCGCGAGCGCGTGGTCACCGACGATCCGGCGGGCGAGCCCGAGCGCGACGGCGGCATGGCGGCGGTAGACCTCTTCGAGGGCCTCGGCCCGGAAGCGCCCGACCGCGACCACGAGGTTCGCGTCGCTCGCCGACCGCAGGTCGTCGCGATCCATCACGTGAAGCGTACGGAGCCCGCAGCAGGTTCGGACGGCCGGATGCCCGGATGTCTCCGGTCCCCGCACGAGATGCGTCCCCAGTGCACGTGGACGCGGCGGTGGGACGCATCTCTTGGGGGCGCGGCGGCGGGATGCGCGGGTCAGTCCTCGAGGGTGAGCGCGGCCACGAACGCCTCCTGGGGGACCTCGACGCGGCCGATCTGCTTCATCCGCTTCTTGCCCTCCTTCTGGCGCTCGAGGAGCTTGCGCTTGCGGGACACGTCGCCGCCGTAGCACTTGGCGATCACGTCCTTGCGCTTCGCCTTCACGGTCTCGCGGGCGATGATCCGACCCCCGATCGCGGCCTGGATCGGCACGTCGAAGAGCTGGCGCGGGATGAGCTCGCGCAGCTTCTGGGTCATCCGTCGGCCGTAGTCGTACGCCTTGTCCTTGTGCACGATGGTCGAGAAGGCGTCCACCGGCACCGAGTTCAAGAGCACGTCGACCTTCACGAGATCCGAGCGTCGGTAGCCCGCGGGCTCGTAGTCGAGCGACGCGTACCCACGGGTGCGCGACTTCAGCTGGTCGAAGAAGTCCATCACGATCTCGGCGAGCGGGAGCGCGTACACGAGCTCGACCCGGTCCTCGGAGAGGTACTCCATCTTCACCATCTCGCCGCGCCGCTGCTGGCTCAGCTCCATGAGCGCGCCGACGTACTCGGTCGGCGTGAGCATCGTGACGGTGACGTAGGGCTCCTCGATCCACTCGGTCTGGTTCGTGGGTGGCAGCGCCGAGGGGTTGTCGACGATCTCCGTGTGACCGCTCGTGAGATGGGCCTCGTACTCGACGTTCGGAGCCGTGGCCACGAGGGAGAGCCCGTACTCCCGCTCGAGGCGCTCACGGATGATCTCCATGTGGAGCAGGCCGAGGAACCCGCACCGGAAGCCGAAGCCGAGCGCGCCCGACGTCTCGGGCTCGTAGGTGAACGACGAGTCGTTGAGCCGGAGCTTCTCGAGCGACTCGCGCAGCTCCGCGTACTCGTCGCCGTCCACCGGATACAGCCCGCAGAACACCATCGGCTTGGGCTCGCGGTAGCCCGGCAGCGGCTCGGCCCGCCGGGCCGGCGTGGTGACCGTCTCTCCGACACGCGCCTCGCCGACGTCCTTGATCCCGGCGATGAGGTAGCCCACCTCACCGGGCCCGAGCGATGCGACCGGCGTCATCTGCGGGCGGCGCACCCCGATCTCCTCGGCGTCGTGGGGTGCGCCGGCCTGGACGTAGAGCAGGCGCGCGCCCGAGGACAGCACCCCGTTGAACACACGCACCGAGCTCACCACGCCGCGGTAGGGGTCGTAGATCGAGTCGAAGATCAGCGCCTGGAGCGGCGCGTCGGGATCGCCGGTCGGCGCCGGCACGTGCGCGACGATCGCGTCGAGCAGGTCGGCGACGCCCTCGCCCGTCTTCGCCGAGATCCGCAGGACGTCGCCGGCGGGGATGCCGAGCACCTTCTCGATCTCCTCCGCCCGCCGGTCGGGCTCCGCCTGGGGGAGATCGATCTTGTTGAGCGCCGCGACGATCGTGAGGTCGGCTTCGAGGGCGGCGTAGCAGTTCGCCAGGGTCTGGGCCTCGATCCCCTGGCTCGCGTCGACGAGGAGCAGTGCCCCCTCGCACGCGGCGAGGCTGCGGGACACCTCGTAGCCGAAGTCGACGTGGCCGGGCGTGTCGATGAGGTGCAGGACGTGGTCGCTCCACTCGAGCCGCACGTTCTGGGCCTTGATCGTGATGCCGCGCTCTCGCTCGAGGTCCATCGAGTCGAGGTACTGGGCCCGCATCTCCCGCGGGTCGACCGCGCCGCACAGCTCGAGGATCCGGTCGGCGAGCGTCGACTTGCCGTGATCGATGTGGGCGATGATCGAGAAGGAGCGGAACCGCTCGATCGTGGGCACGACCCCCATTCTCGCCGGTCGCGGGCCCGGAGCCGGCACTCACCCTTCCCGCTGCTAGCCTGCATCGGTCCCCCAGGGTCTCTCTCGGAGTACGAACGCGCCGTGGCCAACATCAAGAGCCAGAAGAAGCGGAACCGCCAGAACGAGGTGCGCCACGAGCGCAACAAGGCGGTCCGCTCCGAGCTGAAGACGCGGGTCAAGACGGCGCGCAAGGCGCTCGACACCGGGGCCGAGGGCGCATCCGAGTCGGTGCGCATGGCACAGAAGCGCCTCGACAAGGCCGCCGCGAAAGGCCGCATCCACAAGAACCAGGCCGCGCGGCGCACCTCGCGCCTCATGAAGCGCCAGTCGGCCGCCGCCGGCTGATCAGCCTCCGGCGCGGGACCGGGCCCGCGAGTCGCCGCGGGGCGGACGGCGCCCGCTCGATCCACCCGCACCCGCACTCCCTCGCCTCCCGCCCCCGGCGCGCCCGGTCCGCCCGGTGAGCGCAGCCAGGCGGGCGACGAGCACCTCCATCACCAGGTCCTCGGGGATGGCCCGCGCCCCCTTGAGGTCGAGGTCGGCCTGAGCGAGCGCAGCGTACGCCTCACGGATGCCGTCGGTGCCGAGCGCGCGGGCCTGGCCGAGCGCCTTCTGCGCCTGGAAGTCGCGCACCTTGGGACCGAGCGCGGCCACCGCGTCGGCCTTCGTCGCGATGGCGGGATCGTCGAGGCGCGCCACCCGGCGGTAGTGGTTGTGGAGCATGGCGAGCACCGGCAACGGGTGCATGGGCTTGGGCTGCTGGGGACCGCTCGCGTGAAGGAGCCGGTGGAGCACCGCGAGCGCTCCCGCGACGTCGCCCTGCTCGATGGCCTTCGTGAGCTCCCACGGGGGAACGCCACCCTCGTCGCCGAGATACGGCTCGACGTCGGCCGCCGAGAGCCGATCGCGCCCGTCACCCGTGGCCGGCGGGAAGGCCGCCGCGAGCACCTCGACGAGCGCCGGGATCCGCCCGACCTCGGTGCCCACGCGCTCGAGGACCGTCCGCCGGGCGTCGGGCCGCAGGCTCAGGGCAGCGCGCTCGAGTGCCGCGTCGAGCACCTCCTCGGCACCCACCCGCACCGCACCGTGCTCGACGGCTCCCGCGCCCTTCAACGCCTTGGTCAACGCCTCGGGGACCCTCGGGCCCCCCGTGACGACGACCAGCTCCGTCGACTCGAGCGGTGCCACGAGGTACCGCACGAGCGGCGCAACCTCGGCGGCGAGGAGATGGCCGACGTCGCGGAGCACGACGATCCGGACCCCGGTCATGAACGGCGGGCTCTGGGCCGCGTTCACCGCCGCGGCGACGACGGCCTCGCGGGCGTCGGCGCCACCCGCCTCCCCGTCACCCCCCCGCCCGGGGACGGCGAGGTCCTCGAGCGCGAGCGAGCGGTCGTCGCCGCCGAGGAGCTCACCGATCAGCGCGTCGAGCACGTCGGCGCGCAGGATCGGGTCGTCCCCTCTGACGAGATGGGCTCCCATTCAGCGGCCCCCGGCACGCGCCACCAGCAGCGCCTCCACCATCCGGCACACCTTGACCGATCCGGCGACGTCGTGCACCCGGACGATCCGGCACCCGTGCATCACGCCGTACGCGACCGCGGCGAGCGACGCGGCGCGGCGCTCGTCGATGTCGAGGTCGAGCAGGTCGCCGATGAACCGCTTGTTCGATGCCGAGAGCAAGAGCGTGATCCCGTGGCTCGCGAGCGCCGCGCTCTCGCGGAGCAGGACCGCGCTCATCGCCGGCGTCTTGCCGAGGTCGAGGCCGGCGTCGATCGCGATCTGCTCGGCGGCGAGGCCCGCAGCCTCGGCGTGCGACACCCGGTCGAGGAGGAAGGCGGTCACGTCCGCGAGCAGGTCGCCGTAGTGCGGGTCGGGATCGGGAACTCTCGGGGCGAGGCGGATGTGCGTGGCGACGACCGACGCGCCGTGGCGGGCCGCGACCGCGAGGTAGTCGGGATCGGCGAACCCGCTGATGTCGTTGCCGACCGCGGCCCCGGCCATGCACGCGGCGTCGAGCACGCTCGCCCGCCAGGTGTCCGCCGACACGGCGACGTCGAAGCGCGCCCGCAGCGCCTCGATCGTGGGGATCACCCGATCGAGCTCCTCCGCCTCGCCGACCTCGGGCCCGGGACCCGCCTTCACGCCGCCGACGTCGAGCAGGTCGGCACCCTGGGCGACGAGCGAATCCGCCCGGCGGAGCAGGTCGTCGAGCCCGAAGGTCGCACCGCGGTCGAAGAAGGAGTCGGGCGTGCGGTTGAGGATGCCCATCACCAACGTGCGGTGCGCGAGGTCGTGCACGGTGTCACCGAGGCGGTAGCGCCAGGTGCGATCCGGAGCGACGAGGGCGGGCACCGCGCCATGTTGCCCGAACCGGCGGTCGCCGCGCGAACGTTCCCACCGCCACGACGGCCACCGCCGCGAGGAGCACCGTGGGACCGACCGCGACCGGTGCCCGCGCCGCGGTGCCGGCGATCACGAGCACGATCGACGAGCAGGCGAAGGCCGGGAACGACGCGACGGCCCCGAGCCCCCCGAAGCCGAGCCCGCCCAGCACTCCCCCCACGACGCCTCCCACGAGCCCGAGCACGGTCAGCGGTGCGGCGAACGGGGCAGCGAGCAGGTTGGCCGGCACCGACACGAGGGGGACGCTGCCGAAGACCACGAGGAGCACCGGCGCGACTGCGAGCTGAGCGCCGACCGTGACCGCGAGGCTCTCCGCGAACCACCGTGGCCCCGGGGTGCGCGCGGCGATGGCCGGCGAGAGGGCGGCGATGCCCACGCTCGCCGCGCACGAGAGCTGGAACCCCACCGAGTGCAGGAGGAACGGGTCGACGAGCAGGAGCGCGATGACCGCGAGCGCGAGGCTGCGCAGCCCGGCCGTGGGGCGCCCGACCGCGAGCGCGACCATGGAGCAGGCGGCCATGGTCGCGGCCCGCAGCACGGACGGCTCCCAGCGGGTCATCGTGGCGAAGACCACGAGCACGAGGAGGCCGGCACCCAGCCTCACCACTCGTGGACCCCGTCGGAGCAGCGGTCCGATGAGTGCGAGCACGAACGCGACGTTCTGACCGGAGACCGCGACGAGGTGCGAGAGCCCGGCGGCGCGGAAGTCGGCGACGACTGCGTCGGGCAGGTTCGACGTGTCGCCGAGCAGGAAGCCGGCCACGAGGGCGCGCTGGGGTTCGGGGATCTGGCGGTGGCCGGCGAGCACGATCACGCGGGCGCGGTTCGCGAGCCGGGCGAGCGGTCCGGCCGGCGCCTCGAAGCCCGTGAGGGCGTCGGCCTCGAAGGCGCCCACGGCGTGGCGCCATCGCAGGCGCGCCTCGAACGGGTCGAGCGGCCGGAAGTAGCCCCGCAGGCGGACCCGATCACCCGCGTCGAGCACGCCGAGCCTTTGCGCCGCGCTCGACGATGCGTCGACGACCACCGTGCGGCCGCCACCCTCGATCCAACCGCCACCCTCGATCCGAGCGCGATCGACCCGCGCCATCGCGCGTGCGCTGAACCGCTGCGCCATCGGGTCCCCGGTCAGCGTCGCGTCGACGGTGGCGGCTTCTCGGCGGTCGACGCTCGCCGCCAGCGGCGACCGAGCCTGGCCGTCGAGCGCCCGGCTGGTGAGCGCGCTCGCCGCACAGGCCGCCGCGATGCAGAGCGCGACGAGTCCGGCGGGGACGCGGCCACCCCGCCGGGAACCGGTGACGGCGACGGCGACGGCGACGGCGGACGCGAGCAGCGCCAGGCCGAGCAGGGCTCGTGCCGGCCCCGGCCCCGC
Organism: Acidimicrobiia bacterium; assembly: GCA_045862935.1. GTDB lineage: Bacteria > Actinomycetota > Acidimicrobiia > IMCC26256 > PALSA-555 > CAIUKV01. The sequence goes on along the minus strand of BTUT01000057.1, from coordinate 198 downwards.
CCGCTCGCCCGCGACGATCCCTCCGAGCACCGCGAGCACCACGAAGGCGGGACCCACGCGACGCGTGGTCACACGGTGACGCGATCGCGCAGCTCTGCGAACCGGGCGTCACCGATCCCGCGGACCTCACGGAGCTCGTTCACGGACCGGAAGCCTCCTCGCCGCTCCCGTTCGGCGATGATCGCACCCGCCAACGCG
>BTUT01000056.1:8414-11066 GCA_045862935.1 Acidimicrobiia bacterium | reverse complement strand
ACCCGGCCCGTGGTAGGTGACGTCGCCGCCGCGATCCGTGCGCGCGAGCTCCGCGCCGACCCGGACCGGAGGCACCAGGACGTGAGCCGGGTCGGCGCGGGTGCCGAGCGTGTAGACGGGCGGATGCTCGAGGAGCAGCAGGTACTGGTCTGCGGTGCGCGCGTGCAGCGCGAGCTGGAGATCGGACGCTTCGGCGTAGGACACGCGACCGAGCCATCGCGATCGCAGGGTGCTCATCGACTCGCCCTCGTCCTCACTCGAGCTCGGTCTCCCAGTCGCGGGTCTCCAGCACGCCGCGCACCCGGGCGAGGAAGGCCGCAGCGTAGGCACCGTCGAAAGCCCGGTGGTCCCACCCGAGGGTGAGCAGCCCGGTGTGGCGCACCGCGATCACGTCGTCGCCGCGATCGTCGGTGATCGCGACCACCCGCTTCGCGATGCCGTCGGTGGCGAGGATCGCCACCTGGGGCTGGTTGATGATCGCGAGCGTCTGGTAGGTGCCGTAGGGCCCGGGGTTCGTGATCGTGAACGTGCCGCCCGCGATCTCGTCGGGGATCAGCCGCTTGGCCCGGGCGCGGGTCGCGAGGTCGTTCACCTCGCGCGCGAGCTGACGGAGACGCTTGCCGTCCGCGCCGCGCACCACGGGTGCGACGAGTCCCTCGAAGGAGAGATCGACCGCGACGGCGAGGTGGAGCTCGGGATGGAGGACGAGGCTGTCGCCGTCGATGCTGGCGTTCACGATCGGGAAGTCGTCGATGGTGTCGCTCACCGCGCGCGCGATGAACGGGAGGTAGGTGAGCGAGAAGCCCTCGTGGGCCTTCCACGTCTCGCCGTGCGCGCGCCGGACGCGCGCGACGGCCTCGAAGTCGACCTCCACCGAGGTGTAGGCGTGCGCGCTCGTGGCCAGCGACCGCACCATGTGCTCGGCCGTGAGACGCCGGATGTTCGAGAAGGCGATCACCGACCCCGCAGGCACGCGAGGCGCTGCGGGCGCGGGGACCACCGGCGGCTCGGCGACCGCGGGGGAGACCGGGGCCGGGACCGGAGGGGCCGGGGCGGCCGGGACCACCGGCGGCTCGGCGACCGCGGGGGAGACCGGGGCCGGGACCGGAGGGGCCGGCGCACCGCCCGCGCCGCGCAGCACCGCGATCGCCGCCATCACGTCCTTGCGGGTGACCCGGCCGCCCTCACCCGAGCCGGTCAGGGTGCTCGGGTCCAGCCCGTGCTCGGCGACCAGGCGCCGCACCACCGGCGACGTCAGGCGCGCGTCGCCGGCGGCTGGTCGGGCACCCTCCCCGACCCCGGACGGCACCGGAGCCGTCTCGGGGGTCACCGCCGTGGCCGGTACCGGTTCGGGCGACGCCGGGGCGACCTCGGTGGGCGGAGTCGCGACCTCCACCGGCGGAGGGGCGACCTCGGCGGGCGGAGCCGCGACCTCCACCGGCGGAGCCGCCACCTCGGTGGGCGGAGCCGCCGCAGGCGCCGCGGCGGGCGCGCCCTGGGTGTCGATGGTGGCGAGCACCGCGCCGACGACGACGGTCTCGCCCTCGGGCACCCGGATCTCGGTGAGCACGCCGGCCGTGGGTGCGGGCACCTCGGAGTCGACCTTGTCGGTGGACACCTCGAAGAGCGGCTCGTCGGCGCGCACCGTGTCACCGACCTGCTTGAGCCAGCGGGTGATGGTCCCCTCCGTCACCGTCTCGCCGAGCTGGGGCATGATCACGTCCACGTCCGATCCTCTCACCCGTGGAGCGCGCGGCCGGTCATGGCGAGCGCGGATTCGGCGAACAGCTCCGAGAGCGTGGGATGCGCGTGCACGAGGCGTCCGACGTCCGCCGCGGTGGCTTCCCAGTTCACCGCGAGGTAGCCCTCGGCGACGAGCTCCGTCGCCCATGGGCCCACGACGTGCACGCCGAGGATCGTGTGGTCGGACGCCTCGGCGACGATCTTCACGAACCCGTCGGGCTCGCCGATGATCGAGGCCCGGCTGTTGCCCCCGAACCGGTGGACGGTCTTCACCACGTCGTGGCCGCGCTCCCGGGCCTCCGACTCGGTGAGCCCCGCCCACGCGACCTCGGGGTGGCAGTAGATGCCCCAGGGGACCTTGTCGTACGCGATCGGCGCGGGGTCCTCACCGAGGATCGCCTGCACGGCCACGATCGCCTCGGCGAACGCGACGTGCGCGAGCTGGGGTGTCGCCACGATGTCGCCCACCGCGAAGAGCCCGGGGGTGCCGGTCTCCATGCGGCCGTCCACCGGCACGTGCCCGGACGGCGCGAGCTCGACGCCGAGATCCTCGAACCCGACGCCGGCGGTGCGGGGGCCGCGGCCCACGCACACGACGACCTGGTCGACCGTCGCCGTGGTGGTGCCGCCCGGCCCCTCGATGCCCACCGCGAGCTCGCTCGTCCCCTCGATGCTCTGGAGCCGGGCGCCCGCGTGCACCTCGATGCCGCGGCGCTTGAACATCCGGCCGAGGAAGTCGCCCACCTGCTCGTCGGCTCCGGGGAGCAGCCGCGGGGCCATCTCGACCACCGTGACCCGGCTCCCGAAGTCCGCGAGCATCGACGCGAACTCGCAGCCGATGGCACCGCCCCCGACGATGAGGACCCGCGCCGGCACCGTGAGCAGGTTCAGCACGTGATCCGACGAGAG
>BTUT01000056.1:0-8404 GCA_045862935.1 Acidimicrobiia bacterium | reverse complement strand
GTAGTCGAGGCCCGGCAGCGACAGCGGTTGCGAGCCGGTGGCCGCGATCACCGCGCGCCCCACGACGTGCGTCTCGCCGACGCGCACGCCGAGACCACCGTCGCGCGACAGCGTGCCCCGGCCCGGGATCGTCACGACGCCCCGCTGCTTCAGGAGGGCCTCGACCCCCTTGGTGTGCTTGTCGATCACGGTCTGCTTGCGCGTCTGCGCGACCCCGAGGTCGAGCGTCGGCTCACCGGCGCCCACGCCGAACTCGGATGCGCTCCGCACCGTGCGCAGCACCTCGGCGGTCTGGAGGAGGTCCTTCGCGGGGACGCAGCCCTGGTGCAGGCACGTCCCGCCGACGCGCTGCTCCTCGACGACGGCGACCTTCAGCCCGGCCGACCCCCCGTACAGCGCGGCGGCGTAGCCGCCCGGACCGCCACCCAGCACCACCAGGTCGAACTCGTCTGCCACGGCTGCTCCTCGGGTCGGGGACCGGCCGCCCATTGTCGCAGCCTCGGGAGCGCCCGGCGGCCGCCGCAGCCCCCGGCCCTCGCCGCGGATCCGTGGCTCAGCGCGCGATGAGGATCTGGATCGCCGAGGCCGCGAGAATGAGCACGGCGCACAGCGCGGCGAGGAAGATGAGCATCCGCGTGCTCATGGCGTACGCCATTATGGTCGCCGCCGCCGATCCGTCCCCTGCCGGCGTCGCCAACCGCAGTCTCCCGAGAGCCGGAGGGCCCCGACCGTCCATGGCCAGCCGAGCGCACCGCCTGATCGAGGCCGCCAAGAAGCCCGTGCCCGAGGGGACCTACGCAGTCGGGCTCGGCCTGGTCGTCTCCGGCCTCACCGCGTACGGATTCCAGATCCTCGCGTTCCGCGCGCTCCCCAAGGCCGACTACACCGCGCTGAACGGCCTGTGGGTGATCGCGTTCGTGCTGGCACCCGGGTTCTTCCTGCCCCTGGAGCAGGAGGTCGGGCGGGCCATCGCCCACCGCCGTTCGCAGGGCATCGGTGGCGGACCGGTGGTGCGGCGCGCGGCGGCCGCGGGGACGCTGCTGTGCGGTGCGCTGATCCTCGTCGTGATGCTCACCGAGATCGTGGTCGAGGTCGCGGCCGACCAGGGCCTGGCCGACTCGATGTTCGACGGCAAGTCGGTGCTGCTGCCGTGCCTGCTCATCGCGCTCGTGACCTACGCCGTCCAGCACCTCACCCGCGGCACCCTCTCGGGCAACGGGCGCTTCGGCCCGTACGGGATGGTGCTCGCCGCGGAGGGGATCTACCGCATCGTCCCGGCCGTGATCCTGTACGCCGCGGGGGTCGACAACCTCTTCCTCTACGGGCTGGTGTTCGCGCTGCCGCCCGTGTTCGCCAGCGTGACCGCCCTGTGGCGCCAGCACGGGCTCCTCGAGCCGGGGCCCCAGGCGCCGTGGTCCGAGCTGTCGGTGAACCTGGGCTGGCTGTTCGGCGGCTCCGTGTTCGCCCAGGCCCTCTCGTACGCGCCGGTGATCGGCATCCTGGTGCTCGCCGACCCCGGCCAGAAGGACGTCGCCGCCGACTTCATCGTGGGCTTCTTCCTCGCGCGCATCCCGATCCTGCTCTTCCAGGCGGTGCAGGCGGCCCTGCTGCCCAAGCTCGCCGGGCTGGTCGGATCCGGTCGTCACGACGACTTCAAGGCCGGCCTGCGCAAGCTCCTCGTGCTCGTGGTCGGGATCGGTGTGATCGGCGTGGTCGGCGGCTACGTGCTGGGCCCGACCGCCGGTGAGATCCTCTTCGGCGACAAGTTCACACTCAGCTCGCGCGACCTGGCCCTCCTCGCGGCGGGCAGCGGCCTGTTCATCCTCGCCCTCACCCTCGCGCAGGCCCTCATCGCCGTGATGGGCCACTCGCGGGCGACGTTCGCGTGGGTGGCGGGCAACGTCGGCTTCTGGGTCATCGCGGTCTTCGCCGCGCACGAGCTGTTCCTGCGCGTGGAGCTCGGCTTCGTCGCCGGGTCGGGCCTCTCCGCGGTGGTGATGGCCACGTTCCTCGTCGCGCTGACCCGCCACGGGATCCCCGACGCCGCGCTGGCCGACTTCGTCGACCAGATCGAGCACGAGCAGCTCGAGATCTGAACGTCAGGACCGCGCGCGGCGAAGCCGACCCACGATCGAGCGCGCCGCGGTGGGCGTGCCCGCGCGCACACGCGCCGGCGACCATCTCCACGCCCTGCCCTGCGTCGCGCGCGGCGTCGACCCGAGCGCTCGGTGCTCCACGTGCGCGACGCGCGCGAGCGCGCGGCGGAGCGGCGCCGCGGTCGCGCGCTGCGGGTCGTCGAACCACACCACCCGGTCGGCACCGCGCACCGCGCGCGCCACGCGCAGGGCTCCCGCCCAGGTCGCCGGGTCTCCGTGGTGGTGCGCGGCGGACGGCTCGGGCGAGACCACGACGACGCGCGCCCCCTCGGTCCGCCACCGGCGCACGCACGCGAGCACGTCGTCACCCGCGGGGTCTGCGGTCGGCGGGTAGGGCCCGATGACGACGAGGCGCATCACCCGACCTCGGGGAGCCACTCGTCGAGGACCGCCTCGACCCGATCCAGCACGGCCGGCCACGTGTACTCGCGCAGCACGTACTCGCGCCCCCGCGCGCCGTCGCGTTCGGCTCCCGGCTCGAGCGCGCGCCGCAACGCCGACGCCAGCTCTGCCGCGCCGGCGTAGGTCACGCCCGCGCCGGCACGCTCGCAGTGCCACGCGCTCACCGCGCTCGCCCGGTTCGCGATCACGAACGCACCCGCGAGCCAGGCCTCCATCATCGTGCGCGAGAAGCTCTCGTACGGCGACGGCTGGACCACGGCCGCGGCCGCGGCCATCGCGTCGTCGCGATCCCGTTCGTCGAGCACTCCCACGTCGACGACCCAGCCGCGCGCCCACTCGGGCAGCGACCGTGCAGGAGGGCCGGCGATCACGAGGGTGAGCGCCGGCGCATCACCCTCGACTGCGTCGCGAAAGTCTTCGAGCAGGCGCGTGAAGCCCTTGCCCTCCTCGCGCCGACCGGCGTAGAGCACGAACGGACCGGTGACCCCGTACCGGCGGCGGAAGCGCTCCGGCACCGCGTCCTGGGGGACGTCCACCCCCGCGCCGATCACCGCGTGCTCGCTCAGGCCGGGATGCAGCCGGCGCGCGAGGTCGGCTTCCGGCTCCGTGAGGAACCAGACCCCCCGCGACTCGCGGAGCGCTCGACCGAACAGCTCGAGCGATGCCGCCGGCTCGTCGTGGAGGCACGGCAGTACGATCGTCCGCTCGGGAGCGACGAGCGATCCGGCCACGGTGGTCCAGTAGAGGTAGGGCGCGAAGACGAGCGCCCGGTACTCGTGGGCGTGGTCGACGAGGTGGTCGAACAGGCCGGGGACACGAACGTCGTCGTTGCACCACCGGTACTGCGCCTCGATCGTGAGCGGCTCACCGGACGCCAGCATCCGGTTGCCGAGGACCCGGTCGGCGCGGGGCAACGACGCGACGCTGGGGAAGCGCAGCACACGCGCGCTGCTCGCGCGATGCGTCACGCCGGGGGCGTAGTGCGCCACCTCACGGAAGTGGTCGCGCGTGCAGCCCGTCAGCAGGTCGACCGGCCAGCCGCGCCGCGCGAGGCCGTCGGCCATCTCGCGCACGAGCATCTCGGCGCCGCCGACGATCTCGTCGCCGAAGCGGACGGGGACGAAGCCCAACCGACCGACCCGCCGCTGCGACGCCATGTGGCGACGGAGCCTAGGTGGCGCCCCCGACCCGCCTCGATATGCTCCCGCCGGTGTTCGCGGAGGGGGCGTGGGCGGCGTCCGTCGACGGGGTGTGGCCCCCCCGGCTCCGTGTCGGGCGAGGCTCGGCGGGGGTGGTGGCGGGCTGGATCTTCCACCGTCGCTCCCCGATCGTGTCGCTCGGCGTCGCCGTGGGCAGGACGGTGTCGCCGGTGACCGCGCACTCGATGCCGAGGGCCGACGTCTTCGACAGCCTGCACCAGGACGGCGACGAGCCCTCGACCGCCACCTACACGAGCGGCTTCTGGGCGGTGGTGGGACTGCCGGGAGTCGAGCACGACGGCGAGACCGCGTGCGCGCTCGTCGCGCGCACGCAGGCCGGTGACGAGTGGCGCGTGGACCTTCCGCCGCTCGACCGCGCACCGGAGCCGTCCCTTCCCGGTACGCGTCGCGATCCACGGCGGGTGTCGATCTGCATGGCGACCTACGACCCGGATGTCGAGCTCTTCGAGCGCCAGATCGAGTCGATCCGCGCGCAGTCGCACTCCCACTGGCACTGCGTGATCACCGACGACGGCTCCCGGCCCGAGGTGCTCGACGCGATGCGTCGCGTGATCGGCGGCGACCCGCGCTTCGCGCTGCATCCCGAGCCGCGTCGGCTCGGCCCGTACTTCAACTTCGAGCGCGCCCTGGCGCGCGCGTCCCCCGACGCCGGGCTCGTGGCCCTGGCCGACCAGGACGACGAGTGGTACCCGGACAAGCTCACACGGCTGGTCGCCGCGCTCGGGACGGGCCACGTGCTCGCGTACAGCGACCAGCGCCTCACCACGCGGGATCGCCGTGTCCTCTCGGAGACCTTCTGGGTCGACCGGCGCAACCAGTGGCACGACCTCCAGTGCCTCCTGCTCTCCAACACGGTGACCGGCGCGGCCACGTTGCTGCGCCGCGAGCTCCTCGACCGCGCGCTGCCGTTCCCGCCTCGCCTGCCGGCGATGCACCACGACCACTGGATCGCGCTCGTCGCCCGCGTCCAGGGCACCCTGACCTACGTCGACGAGCCGCTCTACGACTACGTGCAGCACGCAGGGCAGGTCGTCGGGCACGCGGCCGCGGCGAGCCGGCCACGGGTGGAGCCCCGCGACGAGCTCCACCCCTCGTGGGAGCGCGCGCTCCTGCTGCGATGGCAGCGCCACTACTTCGAGCACCTCCTGCCGATGCAGCTCATGGCCACGGCGCTCCTCGAGCGCTTCGGTGACGAGACCCGCCCGAGCGACCGCGACGTCCTGCGCCGCGCGGCGGCCGGCGACGGTTCGCGTGCCGGGCTGTGCGCGCTGGCCCGGACGGTGCCGGCCCGGCGCCACGGTCCCATGCTGGGCTACGGCCGCGACGCGCTGCTCGGCGCGCTCTGGCGGCGGGTCGTCCCGATCCGTGCGGCCCGGGGTGACCGGCCCCACGTCGACGGCCGTCACAGCGTGCACATGGCGTCGCTGGCGGTCGACTACGGACCGGGCACGCCCGACACCGGCACGCCCGACACCGGCACGCCCGACACCGGCACGCCCGTGAGCGACCCGGCTCGGGGAACGGCGCCCGAGTGCCCGTGACCACCGGCCGATGGCGCGTGGCGATCGACGTCACCTGCCTCGCTGGCGCGCGCTCGGGCGTCGGTCACGTGACGGCCGCGCTCGTCGAGCGCATCGCCCGGCGTTCCGACATCGACGTGGTCGCGTACGCGGTCACGAGGGACCGCGGCTTCGGCCGCGAGGTTGCGCTGCCTCCGGGGACCGCCCTCCGGGTGACGGGCATCCCCGCGAGCGTGCTCTTCGCGACGTGGCGTCGCGCGGCCGTCGGACACATCGAGCGCTGGACCGGCCCGATCGACGTGGTGCACGGGACGAACTTCGTCGTGCCCCCGGCCCACGCGCCCACGCTCGTCACCGTGCACGACGTCACGTTCCTCCGTGAGCCCGGGCTCGTGTCACGCGCGTCGCGCCGGTACGCCGGGCTGCTGCGGTCGGCCGTCCGGCGCGGGGCCACCGTCCACGTGTTCAGCGACACCGTGCGCGCCGAGGTGATCGAGCGGCTGGGATGCCCACCGGAACGCGTGGTGCGCATCCACCCCGGCGTCGCGTCGACCGCCGCCGGCGACCCGGCCGCCGGTCGCCGGCTCGCCGGCGGCGCCCGGTACGTGCTCGCCATCGGGACGGTCGAGCCGCGCAAGAACTACCCCCGCCTCGTCGCGGCCTTCGATCGCGTCGCGCACGGCGATCCGGAGGTCCGGCTCGTGGTCGCCGGCGCGAGCGGATGGGGGGTCGACGCCTTCGAGGACGCGGTGCGGGCCGCGACGCACGGCGACCGGGTGGCTCGGCTGGGGTACGTGACCGACGACGAGCGACGCGACCTCCTCGCGGGCGCGGCGGCGCTCGCGTACCCGTCGCTCGACGAGGGCTTCGGCCACCCACCCCTCGAGGCGATGCGGGCCGGCGTCCCCGTGGTGGCCGCCCGGGCGGGCTCGCTCCCCGAGGTGCTCGGCGACGCGGCGCTGCTGCCCGATCCCACGTCGATCGACGCCATCGCCGCCGCGCTCGACGAGGTGCTCCACGACCCCTCGACGCGCGACCGCCTCGTCGCCCGGGGCGCCGAGCAGGGTGCGCGCTACTCGTGGGATGCGGCCGCGGACGAGCTGGCCGCGTGCTACCGGCGCCTCGCCGGTGGCGGCTGATCCTCCCCGGACCCCCCGAGCCCGGACTCCCCGAGCCCGGACTCCCCGAGCCCGGACTCCCCGAGCCCCGTCTCCCCGAGCTCCGACCCCCCGAGCTGCGACCCCCCGGACTCCGATCCCCCGAGCTGCGACCCCCCGGACTCCGACCCCCCGGACTCCCCCGACGCCGCGATCCCGGACTCGACGGCTCCCGCGGCATCACCGGACTCGCCCGCGTCGCCGTTCTCCGGGGACCACGGCACCTGACGCTCGAGCCAGCCGAGCAGCGACGCGACCGCGCGGGGGTCGTGGCGCAGCTCGTGGCCGGCCCCGCCCACCATGCGCAGCTCGCCACCCTCCCCGGCGGCGTCGGCCAGGTCCCGCGCGTCCGTGAGGCCGACCACGGTGTCGGAGGTGCCGATGAGCACCAGCAGCGGGCGCGGCGCGATCCGCGGTGCGCTCGCGACCGCGTCCACGGCCGCGACGCCGCGGCTCCACGCCGACACGGACGCGGGGAAGTCGGGCGCGCGGATCATGCCCACCCGGCGCGAGAACTCGAGCAGGCGAGCCGGATCGCGACCCCACCCGCGCAGGTTCACCGGTGCCGCGAGCACCGCGCACCCCCGCACCCGCGGGTCGGCCGCGGTGGCGAGCACCGCGAACGTGCCCCCCTCCGCGATCCCCACCAGCCACACGCCCTGGGTCTCCGGACGGTCGTCGAGGAACGAGACCGCCGCCCGGATGTCGGCCAGCCAGCCCGCAACCGAGAAGTCACCACCCGACGTGCCCGTCCCACGACAGTTGAAGGCGAGCGCGTGCCACCCGCACTCGCGCGCGATCCTGTCGGCCAGCTCCGGGAACGTGGCCGCCGACGCCACCGCGCCGCGCGGCCCCGTCGGGAACCCGTGGCAGATGACCACCGCGGGTGCCGGACTCCCACCGTTGCCGTTCGGGCTCGCCAGGTGGGCCTTGAGCCGGATGCCGTCGGAGGAGATCGTCGCGTCCAGGCCGCCAGTATCCTCCACCGCGTGACCGCACCCGGACTCCGGCCCCAGGCTGCTCGCGCCCTCGCGCTCGCGGAGTGGGGCGTGGTCGTGCGTGCCCTCCTCGCCGGTGAGCAGATCCTCGACCTCCGCACCGACGTGGCCCGCGACGGCGCGGGCGATACCACGCCCCCGTCGACCCGGGTGTGGCTCTGCCCGACCGTCGACGACCAGGATCGAGCACTCGTCCGACCCGCCTACCGCCGCTGGGTCGACGATGCCGCGGCCGATGTCGCGGCCGGCGCGCGCGACGCGTCGGGCCGGGGCGACGGACCCGCCGCGGCCCCGCCCGCCGGGACCACGATCCGGGTCGAGGGCTGGGCCGAGATCGTGGGCGTCGCGCGCCTCACCACGGCCGAGGACCTCGCGAAGATCGAGGGCAAGTTCGTGTGGACCGGCGACTACGCGACCGTCGGACTCGGGTGGAAGCCCCCCGCCCCCCTCTGGGTGCTCGCGCTCCGGGCCCACCGCCTCGTCGAGCCGATCACCGTCGCGCGCGGCGCGGCCGCGACCGGCGACCCGTCGTGGATCGACCTCGCCGAGCTCCCCGACGACCCGGCGTCACTGCCCTCGGAGCCCGCGCTGTCCGACGAGGCCTTCTCGGCTCGCCTCGGCTTCGCGGCCAACGACCTCCCCGACGGCTTCTCCAGCCCTGCTCAGGCCGGGCGGTAGCCCCGGTTGCGGGCCTCGGCCAGGGTGTCGGGCCCGAAGGCGGCGAAGCTCTCCGCCGCCATGATGTCGTCGACCGCGGCCGCGACCGCCGGATCGGCATCGACTCGGTCCAGGTCGTAGACGCGCTGGGTGCGCTTGTCGCCCAGGTACCGGTGCTCCTCGAACCGCGTCGGCTTCGGCATGGCGCGCACCCTACCTGCGAACGCGGTGGCAGCCGGGACCGAGATCCCGGCTGCCACCGGTGAACGCATTCTGGGAGCACCGATCGTTTGG
>BTUT01000055.1:0-11070 GCA_045862935.1 Acidimicrobiia bacterium | reverse complement strand
GTAAGGTGAAGCACCGATGACGACGACCGACCTCGAGAAGGCTGGATCCGGCGACGCGGCCGCCGACGACGCGGCCGCCACCGGTGACGCACCGGGCGGCGAGCTGGTCCCGGCGGGAAGCGGTGGGACTGGTGGAGGCGGCCTCGCCCGGACCGCGCTGCTCGAACCGGACGAGAGCCCGCGTGCGGAGGCGCTCCGATCACGGCTGCTCGTCCCGCTGCTCGTCCCGATCATCGCCGCGGCCGCGATCGCGTTCTACGCGATCAACGTCTCGCGCGCCCTGCTCGCGGGGGGTTCCACCGGCGCGCTGGTGATCGCGTCGCTCCTGACCCTCGCGATCCTCGCCGGGATCGTGTGGATCTCCGCAACGCCGAAGCTGCGCACGTCCACGCTCGCGGTGGTCCTCGGTGGCCTCGTGGTGCTCGTCGGCGCCATCGGGCTCACCAGCCTCGGCCCGAGCGAGGACCAGCACAGTGGCGAGGCCTCGGGCGGTTTCGTGGAGCCCGCCGGCGACCCGGTCGCAACCGTCACCGTCGACGCCCTCGCGACGCTGAAGTTCCAGGCCGACAACTTCGACACCGCTGCGGGGATCAACGAGTTCGTCTACGTGCTCGGCGGTGGCGTCCACACGCTCGTCTTCGAGGAGCCGGAGTTCCGCGGGTTCAAGCTCGAGGTGTCGGCGGCGAAGCCCGAGGACCGGGGCAAGGTCGAGCTCGAGGCGGGCACCTACACGATCTACTGCGACATCCCGGGCCACCGCGCGGCCGGCATGGAGGCCACCGTCACGGTCACGTGAACGTGAACGTGACCCCGGGTGTCACCGAGTCGGCACGAGGAGCCGCAGCGCCGCCCGGAGCGCCGTGATCTCGGCCGGCAGCAGTCCCACCCGCTCGCCGCTGGCGTAGAGCGCCTGGTCGGTGGGACCGTGGATCGTGACGGTCTCGCCGCGCAGGCTGCGGACGCCGTCGATGCGCAGGTGCGTCCCGCGCATCAGGTGGGGGAAGCGCACGAAGAGCTGGGCGCGGGAGACGTCGCTCACGATCACCACGTCGAGGAGCCCGTCGTCGGTTCGGGCCTGCGGAGCGATGTTCATGCCGCCCCCGTAGCAACGGCTGTTCGCGATCGCCACGAGCCAGGGGCGGCCCTCCCACTCGGTGGCGTCGACCGTGACCCGCATCGGGGTCGTCTCGTAGACCGCCATCGTCCGCAGCGCCGCCATCGCGTAGAGCGCCGTCCCCGACACGCACGAGACGGTGTTGGCCCACCGGTTCACCTCACCGTCGAGGCCGCTGTGGGCGACCGTGGTGAACCGCAGCACCTGCCCCGACGCGTTGACCACGCGGCCGAGGTCGACACGGGTCTCACAGCCCCCGTCGAGCACGCCGAGCGCGTCGAGGGGCTCGCGATGGGTGAGGCCGAGGGCCCGAGCGAAGTCGTTGCCGGCCCCCGTGGGCACGATCGCCAGCAAGCCGTCGACCTCGGCGGCGGCGTCGGCCAGCACCCGCACGGTGCCGTCCCCGCCGCAGGCGAGGACCCCTTCACCGCGGTCGAAGGCCTCCTGAGCGACCCGTACGCCCTCGTCGGCGCTGCGGGTGACCGCGATGTCGACGGCACGGCGCGCCAGCGCGTCGGTCAGTCGAGCGAGGTCGCGGGGGCGCCGCCGACGGCCTGCGCCCGGGTTGACGATCGCCGTCCAACGCACGGCGCCGGATGGTAACTGCCGGCGACAGGTCCGTCGGGGTAGCGTGCGCGCCCGTGGCGCCCGACGTCGACCGCACGCGGATCCCGAGGCACGTCGCGATCGTGATGGACGGCAACGGGCGGTGGGCGCAACGGCGCGGCCTCAAGCGGACCGACGGGCACGCCGCCGGCGAGGAGGCGCTGTTCGACACCGTCGAGGGCGCCCTCGAGATCGGGCTGCAGTGGCTGACGGTGTACGCCTTCTCCACGGAGAACTGGCGGCGACCGCTCGACGAGGTGCGCTTCCTCATGCGGTTCAACGAGAGCCTGCTCCTGCGCCGCCGCGACGATCTCGACGAGCGCGGCGTGCGGGTGCGGTTCATCGGCCGGCGCGGCGGTCGAGTGCCGCGCCGAGTGCTCCAGCACATCGCCGACACCGAGGCGCTCACCGCACGGAACCGCCGGATGACCCTCACGTTCGCGTTCAACTACGGCGGGCGCGCCGAGATCGTGGACGCGGTGCGCTCGATCGCGGCCGCCGTCCAGGCGGGCCGGCTGAAGCCGGACGCGATCGACGAGAAGGCGATCCGGCGCCACCTCTACGCGCCCGACATGCCCGACCCCGATCTCCTCGTGAGGACGTCGGGCGAGTACCGCATCTCGAACTACCTGCTCTGGGAGGTGGCCTACTCCGAGCTCGTGTTCACCGACGTGCTCTGGCCCGACTTCCGGCGCGAGCACCTGTTCCGCGCGATCAGGGAGTACCAGGGGCGGAGTCGGCGGTTCGGGGCGATCGGCGACGCGGCCTCGACCTGAGCACGCCCTGGTGTGATCGGAGACCCACCCTCGGCCCGAGCGGGCCGGACGCGATCGGTCGTAGGCTCGGGCCGTGAGCATCTCGCTCGACGATCTCAGCGCGAACGCCGGCTTCACGCGCAACGTCAAGGGCAAGGTCACGTTCCTCCCGGAGCCGCCGCCGGCCGATCGCTCCTTCACGGTGATCTCGTGCGACGACCACGTCGTCGAGCCGCCGAGCACGTTCGCGAACCGCGTGCCGTCCGCGCTCGCCGAGCGGGCCCCGCGGGTGGTCGAGCACGAGGACGGCCGGCAGATGTGGCTCTACGACGGGGAGCTGCTCCCCAACGTGGGCTTCAACGCGGTCGTCGGGCGTCCGGTCGACGAGTACAGCTTCGACCCCACCCGGTTCGACGAGATGCGGCCCGGCGCATGGGACATCGCCGCGCGCATCCACGACATGGATCTCAACGGCGTCTACGCGTCGGTGTGCTTCCCGTCGTTCCTCCCGGGCTTCGCCGGTCAGCGTCTCCAGCAGGTCACTCGTGATCCCGAGCTCGCGCTCGCTTGTGTGCGTGCGTGGAACGACTGGCACCTCGACGAGTGGGCCGCGTTCGCTCCCGGCCGCGTGATCCCGTTGCAGCTGCCGTGGCTCCTCGACCCGGAGGTCGGAGCCGAGGAGGTGCGGCGCAACGCGGCGCGGGGCTTCAAGGCGTTGACCTTCTCGGAGGCCCCGCACCTGCTCGGTCTCCCGTCCCTGCACTCCGGCCACTGGGACCCGCTCATGCGTGCGTGCGAGGAGACGGGCACGGTCGTGTGCCTCCACGTCGGGTCCTCGGGGACCTCCCCGGCGACCGCACCGGACGCGCCGAGCGACACCGTCGGCGTGCTGTTCTTCGGCTACGCGATGTTCGCCGCGGTCGACTGGCTGTACTCGCGGATCCCCGTCCGCTTCCCCGACCTGAGGATCTGCCTGTCCGAAGGCGGCATCGGCTGGGTCGCGGGGCTCATCGACCGCCTCGAGCACGTGCGCATGTACGACTCCATGTACGGCACGTGGAGCGATGTGGCCGAGTCGCCCGCCGACGTGCTCCGCCGCAACTTCTGGTTCTGCGCGATCGACGACCCGTCGGCGTACCGCCAGCTCGACGTCCTCGGTGTGGAGAACGTCATGGTGGAGTCCGACTACCCGCACGCCGACTCGACGTGGCCGAACACCCAGGCGGTCCTGCGCACCCACCTCGCGGGGTTGGACGGCGCCGCCGTGGAGCGGGTCACGTGGCGCAACGCATCCGAGCTGTTCGGCCACCCCGTACCCGAAGCCGTGCAGCGTGATCCCGACGCGTTCTGAGGAGGCACCCCATGGAGACCCGAGTCGCCGAGGTCGGAGACGGCATCTTCCAGCTCACCACCCACGTCGACGAGATCGACCTGGGCTTCAACCAGTACCTCGTGGTGGGTGACGAGCCGCTGCTGTTCCACACGGGCATGAAGTACATGTTCCCGCTCGTGCGCGACGCGGTGGCGAGCGTGATCCCGACGGAGTCGCTGCGCTGGATCTCGTTCGGCCACTTCGAGGCCGACGAGAGCGGCGCGATGAACGAGTGGCTGGCCGCGGCACCGGCATCGACGGTGGCCCAGGGTGGGATCGGTTGCATGGTGTCGATCGGCGACCAGGCCGACCGGCCGCCGCGGTCGCTGGGGGACGGTGAGGTGCTCGACCTCGGCGGCCACCGCCTGCGCTGGATCGACACCCCGCACCTCCCGCACGGCTGGGACGCGGGCATGATGTTCGACGAGGTGACGCGCACGCTCTTCTGCAGCGACCTGTTCACGATGTTCGGCGCGTTCGATCCGACGACCGACGAGGATCCCGCGCCGGCCGCCATCGACACCGAGCGGGCCGACGGGTACTCCTCGTGGTCGCGGGCGCCGAGCTCGGGTGAGCTCGTTCGACGTCTGGCCGCGATCGAGCCCACCACGCTCGCGCCGATGCACTGGGCTGCCTACTCGGGCGACGTCGGCGCGACGCTGCGCGCGCTCGCCGACGATCTCGACGACTTCATCCTCGGCCGCTGATCGGTCGCCCGCGCTCCATCGATGTGAAGGCGTGAACCGCATGGACGAGCTGCGGACGGAGCGCTTGTGGCTGCGTGCGTGGCGTGATGAGGACCGTGAGCCCTTCGCAGCGATGAACCGCGACCCGGCGGTGATGGAGCACTACCCGGCGGTGCTCTCGCGGGCCGAGAGCGACGCGCTCGCCGACCGCGTCGCCGCGCGCGCGACCGAGCATGGATGGGGTCTGTGGGCGGTCGAGATCGTCGCCCACGGCGACTTCGCCGGCTATGTGGGTCTGTCGCCACACACGTTCGAGGCACACTTCAATCCATCCGTGGAGGTCGGCTGGCGGCTCGCACACCAGTACTGGGGTCGCGGCTACGCACCTGAAGGCGGCCGGGCCGCGCTCGACTACGGGTTCGACGTCCTCGGCCTGGGCGAGATCGTCTCGTTCACCACGGTCGCCAACGTGCGGTCGCAGCGCGTCATGCGCAAGCTCGGCATGACCTCCGACCCCAGCGACGACTTCGACCATCCGCTGCTCCCAGGTGGTCATCCGCACCGACGGCACGTGCTGTACCGAATTCGGAAGGACCGGACCTCGACGTGACGCTCTCGCTGTGGTCCGTCCGGCCGTCCGCATCACACGCGTGTCATTACACTCGCGGGTGTGCGCGGGCTCTACCGGGACCAGGGGGTGGTGCTCCGCTCGATCAAGCTCGGTGAGGCCGACCGGATCGTCACGCTGATGAGCCAGGGCCACGGCAAGGTCCGGGCCGTCGCCAAGGGGATCCGCAAGACCGCGTCGAAGTTCGGTGCCCGGCTCGAGCCCACGAGCCACATCGTGTTCCAGTGCCATCGGGGCCGCGGTGACCTCGACGTCGTCACCCAAGTCGAGACGATCGACGCGAACCGGTCCCTCCGCGAACACTACGGCTGTCTCACCCACGCCGTGTCGATGCTCGAGGCCGTCGACCAGGTGGCGCTCGAGCGCGAGGCCAACCCCGCGCTCTACCGGATGCTCGAGCGTGCGCTGCGGACGCTCGCCGAGCGGCCGTCGCCGGTGGTGAGCACGGCGTTCTTCTGGAAGCTGCTGTCGCTGGAGGGCTTCCACCCGGTGGTCGAGGAGTGCGCCCGCTGCGGAGGCGACGGGCCGTTCCCGGCGTGGGACCTCGCGGAAGGCGGGGTGCTGTGCGGCTCGTGCGTCCTCGGTGGCCGCCCGATCCGGCCGGAGAGCGCCGACGTCATCGCGCGGATCGTCGGCGGGGACCTCAACCGGGTGCTGGCCGACCCACCGCCCGACCGCGTGCTGGGTGAGGTGGAGCGCCTGGCCATCAGCACGCTCGAGTACCACTCGGAGCGCCGCCTCCGCAGCGCTGCCCTCCTGTAGCCCACCGCTCGTACCCCCACCGCTCGTACCCCCACCGCTCGTACCCCCACCGCTCGTTTCGGCGACCGAATGGGTCGTGGAGCGACCGGTTCCGGCGCCGAAAGCAGCGAGGGGGCGGGGTAGCATCGATCGTCCATGGCCGGTCCCGATGTGATGGAACGTGTTGTCAACCTCTGCAAGCGGCGAGGGCTGGTCTTCCCGTCGAGCGAGGTGTACGGCGGCTTCCGGTCCACGTGGGACTACGGCCCGCTCGGGGTGCTGCTGAAGCGCAACGTGAAGGACGCGTGGTGGCGCTCGATGGTGCAGCTGCGCGACGACGTCGTCGGCCTCGACTCCGCGATCCTCATGGCGCCCCGGGTGTGGGAGGCGAGCGGCCACGTGGCGACGTTCACCGACCCCTTGGTGGACTGTCGCCAGTGCAAGGAGCGGTTCCGGGCCGACCAGCTCCCCGAGTCGGGGGCCTGCCCGAACTGCGGCGCGAAGGACTCGTTCACCGAGGCTCGGCAGTTCAACCTCATGTTCAAGACCTACGTCGGCCCGGTGGAGGACGACGCGTCGATCGCCTACCTCCGCCCCGAGACCGCGCAGGGCATCTTCGTCAACTTCCACAACGTGCAGACCACCACCCGCAAGAAGCCACCCTTCGGGATCGCCCAGATCGGGAAGTCCTTCCGCAACGAGATCACGCCCGGCAACTTCGTCTTCCGCACCCGCGAGTTCGAGCAGATGGAGATGGAGAACTTCGTGCCCCCCGAGGAGGGTGCGAAGTGGTTCGAGTACTGGTGCGAGGAGCGCATGCGCTGGTACCGCGACCTCGGCATCCCCGACGACCGTCTGCGGCTGCGCCCCCACGATCCCGACGAGCTGTCGCACTACTCGGTCGGCACCGCCGACGTCGAGTTCCTCTACCCGTGGGGCTGGGGCGAGCTCGAGGGCGTCGCCAACCGCACCGACTACGACCTCACCCAGCACGCGAAGTTCTCCGGCCAGGACCTCTCGTACTTCGACCAGGAGCACGAGCGCCGCTACGTCCCGCACGTGATCGAGCCGGCCGCGGGAGCCGACCGCGCGACGCTGGCGTTCCTGCTCGCGGCGTACGACGAGGAGGAGGTCCCCGACGCCAAGGGCGGGACCGACAAGCGGGTGCTCCTGCGCCTCGACCCCCGGCTCGCGCCGATCAAGGTCGCGGTGCTCCCGCTGTCACGGAACGAGCAGCTCGTGCCCGTGGCCCAGGAGGTGGCCGCGCTCGCGCGCCCGCACTACATGATCGACGTCGACACCGCGGGCTCGATCGGGAAGCGCTATCGCCGTCAGGACGAGGTGGGGACACCGCTGTGCGTCACCGTCGACTTCGACACGCTCGACGACCAGTCGGTCACGGTGCGCGACCGCGACACGATGGAGCAAGCCCGCGTGAAGATCGCCGAGCTGCTCGCCTTCCTCGACGACCGGCTGGCCTGAGCGACGTGGCTGAGCAACCGGGATGAACGACGTGGATGACGACCCGCGTACGCACTACGAGGTCATCGGAGCCGACCCGCAGGCTTCGAAGGCCGACGTGAAGGCGGCGTACGCCGGCGCGCTCGAGCGGGCGCAGGCCGCGGCGGACGCCGACGAGGTGTCGCGGGTCCGGCGCGCGTGGCAGGTGCTGAGCGACCCGGTGCAGCGCCAGCGCTACGACGAGCAGATCGGGGTCGGGCTCCGCCGTGGCGGTGACCACGACGGCCGGGCTCGCCGCGTGCTCGATGGCGAACGGGACGTGGACCGGGACGCGGGCGAGGAGCTCGCGCCCCGCGACGCCGGCCCGGACGGAGACGAGCTCGACGTCGAGATCGACGACGCCGAGATCGACGACGCCGACGCGGCGCTCGTGCCCGGCCCTGCGCGCCGGGCGCCGCTCGCGCCGGGCCTGCCGTCCTTCATCGAGCAGCCGACGATCGGCCGGCGCATGACCGCGTCGCTCATCGACGTCGTCACCCTGCTCGGCGTGTTCCTCGCGTCGATCACGATCACCTACCAGATCACGGGTGCCGATCGGGGTGCGCCGTCCATCATCATCTTCGTGGGCTGGGTCGAGTTCTGGATCCTGGTGTTGCTCGTGATCCCCACGGTGCGAACCGGGCAGACCCTGGGCAAGCGGTTCACCTACGTGATGACCGTCGACCGGGCCACCGGCGGACTCCCGTCGATCTTGCAGGTGCTGCGGCGCTACATCGTCCCGATGGTGATCATCCCCGCCCTGTTGCAGATGGGTGCGTTCCTCGCGCTCTTCTTCGGGCTGTCGTACGCGATGGGCCGCGACCAGCTCTCCCTCGCCGACCGGCTCGCCGGCACCGTGGTCGCGATCGCTCGCTACCAGCCCACCCGCGTGCGCGCGTCCGGGTAGGCCGGGATCCGATCCGCGGTCCGTCGGGGCTTCTCGGTAGGCTCGACGGCTGCCTCACATGCCCACACCGGGGAGATGACCGTGAAATTCGTGTACGCCTTCGAGGAGGGGAACCGCGATCAGAAGTACCTCCTGGGCGGTAAGGGAGCGAACCTCGCCGAGATGACCAACCTCGGTCTCCCGGTGCCCCCCGGCTTCACGATCACCACCGAGGCGTGCAAGGTCCACATGGCCCACGACACGATGCCCGACGGCCTCATGGACGAGGTCGCGGGCGCGCTCGGTGCCCTCGAGGAGAAGATGGGCAAGCGCCTCGGCGACGTCGACGATCCGCTGCTCGTGTCGGTGCGCTCCGGGGCTCCCTTCTCGATGCCCGGGATGATGGACACCGTGTTGAACCTCGGGCTCAACGACACCTCCGTGCAGGGCCTCGCCAAGCAGACGGCCAACGAGCGCTTCGCGTTCGACTCGTACCGCCGGTTCGTGCAGATGTTCGGCAAGATCGTCCTCGACGTGCCCGGTGACGCGTTCGAGTACGCACTCGAGCAGCTGCGCGAGGCGCGGGGCGTGGAGACCGATCCCGAGCTCACCGCTGACGACCTGCGCGGCCTGGTCGAGACGTTCAAGGGCATCGTCCGCGAGCAGGCCGGCATCGAGTTCCCCCAGGATCCCACCGAGCAGCTCCGCTACGCGATCGAAGCGGTGTTCAAGTCGTGGAACGGCAAGCGGGCGCGCGACTACCGCAAGCTCGAGAACATCCCCGACGACCTGGGCACCGCGGTGAACGTGCAGGCGATGGCGTTCGGCAACAAGGGCGAGGACTCCGGCACCGGCGTCGCGTTCACGCGTGACCCCGCGACCGGGGAGAACCGCCCCTACGGCGACTTCCTCACCAACGCGCAGGGCGAGGACGTCGTCGCCGGCATCCGGGTCACCGAGCCGCTCGACGCGATGGCCCAGCACTTCCCGGACTGCCACCGTCAGCTGCTCGAGGTGATGAGCCAGCTGCAGAGCCACTACCGCGACATGTGCGACATCGAGTTCACCATCGAGCAGGGACGGCTCTTCATCCTCCAGACGCGCGTCGGCAAGCGCACGGCCGCCGCCGCGCTCCGCATGGCGGTCGAGATGGAGGGCGAGGGCCTCATCGACAAGCGAGAGGCCGTGCTGCGCGTCGCGCCCGCGCAGCTCGACCAGCTCCTGCACCCGCAGTTCGACCCCGACGCGAGGTACACGGCGCTCGCCAAGGGCCTCAACGCCTCACCCGGCGCGGCGGTGGGCAAGGTCTACTTCACCGCCGACGACGCCGAGTCCCGGCACAACGACGGTGAGCAGGTCATCCTCGTCCGTCCGGAGACCTCGCCCGATGACCTGCACGGCATGATCGCGGCGGAGGGCATCCTCACGTCGCGCGGTGGCCTCGTGAGCCACGCGGCGGTCGTGGCGCGCGGCATGGGCACCCCCGCGGTGTGCGGTGCGGCCGAGCTCGACATCGACCTCACGGCCCGCACGTTCCGAGTGGGCGACACCGTCGTGCGCGAGGGCGACGTGATCTCCATCAACGGCACCACCGGCGAGGTGGTGGTGGGGCCGGTCCCGGTCATCACCCCGGAGCCCACGGGCCCCTTCGGGATCATCCTCGGCTGGGCCGACGAGTTCCGCACGCTGGGCGTTCGCACCAACGCCGACCTGCCCCACGACGCCCGCGTCGCCCGGGAGTTCGGTGCGGAGGGCATCGGCCTGTGCCGCACGGAGCACATGTTCCTCGGCGATCGGCTCCACCTGGTCCAGCGCTACATCCTCGCGGACGACCGCGCCGAGGAGCAGGCCGCGCTCGCGGAGCTCGCGCAGTTCCAGCGCGCCGACTTCATCGGCATCCTCGAGGCGATGGACGGGCTCCCGGTGACCGTCCGCCTGCTCGACCCCCCGCTGCACGAGTTCCTGCCCGACATGGAGGAGCTGATCGTGCGCGAGGCGAAGGGCGAGCTCGACGACGCCGCCCGAAAGCTGCTCGCGGCGGCCCGGCACTGGCACGAGGCCAACCCGATGCTCGGCACGCGCGGCGTGCGGCTCGGCATCCTGCGCCCCGAGCTGTACCGCATGCAGGTGCGCGTGCTGCTCGAGGCCGCGATCGAGCGCAAGCTCCAGGGCGGGAACCCGATCGTCGAGATCATGATCCCGCTGTCGATCTCGCGCAACGAGCTCGGACTCGTGGTCGGGTGGGTGCGCGAGGTCGCGGAGGCCACGTTCGGGGCGGCGAACGAGCTGGGTGGGGTCGACTACGCCGTGGGCACCATGATCGAGACGCCGCGCGCCGCGCTCGTCGCCGACGAGATCGCCGAGGTCGCGGAGTTCTTCTCCTTCGGTACCAATGACCTCACGCAGATGACCTTCGGCTTCTCGCGCGACGACATCGAGGGGCGCTTCATGCCGACGTACCTCGAGGAGCACCTGCTCACGCACAACCCCTTCGAGACGATCGACGCCGACGGAGTCGGGGGGCTCGTGCGCACCGCGGTCCGGCTCGGGCGCGAGCAGCGGCCCGGACTCAAGCTCGGGATCTGCGGGGAGCACGGTGGTGACCCGGCGTCGGTGGCCTTCTGCCACGACGTGGGCCTCGACTACGTGTCGTGCTCGCCGTACCGCGTGCCGATCGCGCGCCTCGCCGCGGCCCACGCCGCGTTGGGCTCGGGCGGCCCGGCGTCCACCGCGTAGGAGCCCACCCTCCGGCGCGCTCGGGTGGCGGTGATGCGTGTCTCAC
>BTUT01000054.1:0-11092 GCA_045862935.1 Acidimicrobiia bacterium | reverse complement strand
TGAAGGTGCTGCTCATCCTCCACGCCGATCACGAGCAGAACTGCTCCACGTCCACCGTGCGCCTCGCGGGATCGGCCGAGGCGAACCTCTTCGCGTCGGTGGCGGCCGGGATCAACGCGCTCTGGGGACCGCTCCACGGCGGCGCGAACCAGGCCGTGATCGAGATGCTGGAGCGCATCCAGGCCGACGGCGGCAACGTCGACAAGTACGTGAAGCTCGCGAAGGACCCCGACGACCCCTTCCGGCTGTCGGGCTTCGGGCACCGGGTCTACAAGAACTACGACCCCCGGGCGCGCATCATCAAGGGACTCGCCGACCAGGTGCTCGGTGAGCTCGGTGGCTCCGACGCGCTCATGGACCTCGCCCTCAAGCTCGAGGAGGTCGCACTCAACGACGACTTCTTCATCGAGCGCCGCCTGTACCCCAACGTCGACTTCTACTCCGGCCTCATCTACCGCGCGCTGGGCTTCCCCACCAACATGTTCACCGTGCTCTTCGCGATGGGTCGTCTCCCCGGGTGGATCGCCCACTGGAAGGAGATGATGGAGGACCCGAAGACGAAGATCGGCCGCCCGCGCCAGATCTACGTCGGTCCGACGAAGCGCGACTACGTCCCGGTCGAGCAGCGCGGCTGACCGCGCGCCGTCGGGATCGCACGTCGTGGATCTCACGCCCACGCCTGCGGAGGCGGCGCTGCGCGCCGAGGTGCGCGCGTGGCTGAAGGCCAACCTGCCGTGGGAGTACGGGCAGGGCTTGCCGCCGCGCTTCGACGACCTCGCCGACGAGGTGGTCTTCGGGCGCCAGTGGCAGGCGAAGCTCGCCGAGGGCCGGTGGGTGGGCGTGGGCTGGCCCCAGGAGTACGGGGGCCGCGGTGCGGGCGCGGTCGAGCACTTCATCGTCATCGAAGAGCTGGCCCGGGCACGCGCGCCCGAGCTGGTCGGGCGCATCGGGATCAACCTCGTCGGGCCCACGTTGCTGGCCCACGGGACCGACGCGCAGCGGCGGCGGTGGCTCCCCGAGATCCTGCCCGCCCGGGAGATCTGGTGCCAGCTCTTCAGCGAACCCGGTGCGGGCAGCGACCTCGCGGCGGTGTCCACCCGAGCGGTGCGCACGGAGGGCGGCTGGGTGCTCGACGGCCAGAAGGTCTGGACGAGCTTCGCGCAGTTCGCCGACTGGGGGCTGTGTCTCGCCCGCACCAACCCCGACGTCCCGAAGCAGCAGGGCATCTCGGCCTTCGCGATCGACATGCGCACCCCGGGGGTCGAGGTGCGGCCTCTCCACCAGATCACCGACGAGGCCGAGTTCAACGAGGTGTTCTTCGGGGAGGTCTTCGTCCCCGACGACCGGTTGATCGGCCCGCTCGACGAGGGGTGGCGGGTCGCGAACTCGACGCTCACGCACGAGCGCGGCGTCAACCCGCGCCAGCTCGTGATCCACATCCAGCTCCTCGAGGAGCTCCTCCGCCTCGCCGAGGAGGCCGGCGCGTTCGACGATCCCCGCCTGGCCCCCCGCCTCGCGCAGGCCGCGGCCGAGGTGCGCCTGTTCCAGCTCCACAATTGGCGGACGCTGTCGAGGGTGGCGAAGGGCCAGGCGCCGGGCCCCGAGGGCAGTGCGCTGAAGCTGTACTGGAGCGAGATGAGCCAGCGCCTCCACGACACCGTGATGGCCGTGCTCGGATCGTCGGCACCGCTGTGGTTCGGGGCTTCCCACAACCCCGGCGGGGGCACGTGGCAGCGCTCCTGGCTCTACTACCAGGCGTCGTCGATCTGGGCCGGCACGAACGAGATCCAGCGCAACATCCTCGCCGAGCGCGTCCTGGGGCTCCCCCGCGAACCGCGCTGACCGCGAGGCCGACCGAACGGCGCGTGGCAGTATGCGGCCATGACGCCGGAGACGTTCGAGACCATCCGCTACGAGGTCGACGGGCACATCGCCCGCCTCACCATGAACCGGCCCGACTTCGCGAACGCGCAGAGCTCGCGCATGCTCGACGAGATCGACGCCGCGCTCGATCTCGCCGATGCCGACGACGCGGTTCGGGTCGTGGTGCTCGCCGGCGAGGGCAAGCACTTCTCGGCCGGACACGACCTCAAGGAGATCCTCGGCGGCGCCGACGAGTGGGCCCGGCTCCGCGACACACCCGAGGGCAAGCTGCGTCACGAGCAGGTCATGTACTGGGAGAAGTGCCTGCGCCTGCGCGACTTCCGCAAGCCGACGATCGCCGCGGTGCACGGCGCGGTCGCGGCCGCCGGCTTCATGCTCGCGTGCATGTGCGACCTGATCGTGGCGGCCGACGACGCGCGCTTCTCCAACCCGGTCGCCCGGATGACCGGCGTCGGCGTCGAGCTGCTCGTGGAGCCGTGGGAGCTCGGTCCCCGCAAGGCCAAGGAGTTCCTCTGGTGCGCGCAGACCCTCGGCGCCGACGACGCCGAGCGCTTCGGGCTCGTCAACCGGGTCGTCCCCCGCGCCGACCTCGACGCCACCGTCACCGAGCTGGCCGAGCAGATCGCGCTCGTTCCGCCGGTCACCGCGCAGGGCATCAAGGACGTCGTGAACCACACCCTCGACCGCATGGGCCAGCGCGACTCCTGGAAGTACCACTTCATGGTGCACCAGTTCGTGTCGAACACCGCCACGGCGACCGGCGCGCTCGCCTCCCGCAAGGAAGGCGGCATGGACGCCGTGAAGCAGGAGCAGGCCGGGAACGTGAAGCGGTGAGCGACCCCGCCCCGATGATGCGTCCCACAGCCGCGCATACGCGCACTGGGGACGCATCCCGCGAGGGGCCGCTCCACGGCGTCCGCGTGCTCGACCTCGGGACGCGCATCGCCGCGCCGTTCTGCGCCGGGCTCCTCGGCGAGCAGGGCGCCGAGGTCATCAAGATCGAGCAACCGGGCCGGGGCGACTTCATGCGCGACATCGGTCCGTTCGTCACACCGCCCCGAGACGTCGACGCGACCGAGGGCGAGACCGCCGGCGGACCCGGATATTCGCTGTTCTGGGCGGTGGAGGGCCGCGGTCGCAAGAGCGTCACGCTCGATCTCCGGAAGCCCGAGGGCCAGGACCTGTTCCGGCGCCTCGCGTCGAGCGCCGACATCGTGGTCGAGAACTTCCGGCCGGGCACGCTCGAGCAGTGGCACATCGGCCCGGCCGACCTGGATCCCCGACTGGTGATCGTCCGGATCTCGATGTTCGGTCAGGACGGGCCGAACGCGGCGCGTGGGGGCCTCGACCGCGTGGGCATCGGCTTCGGCGGGCTCCTCCACCTCACGGGCTACGCGGACCGCCCGCCGGTGCGCGTGGGGGTCACGATCTCCGACTACCTCACCGGGGTGTTCGCTGCGCAGGCTGCGCTCGGTGCGCTCTACGCCCGCGACGCCCGCGGCGAGCACGACGAGCGGGGTGGGCGACGCGCCGGCAAGGGCGCAGTGATCGACGCCGCGCTCTACGGCGCCGTACTCCGCATCCTCGAGTGGACGCTCCCTGCGTACGAGCAGCTCGGCATCGTGCGGTCGCGTGAAGGCAACCGCCTGGCGAACTCCGCACCACTCGACAACTACCCGACGGCCGACGGCAGGTTCGTGTGCATCGTCGCCGGGAGCGACGCCAACTTCGCGCGACTGTGCTCCGCGATGGGCCAGCCCGAGCTGCTCGACGACCCGCGCTTCACCCGGCTGGCCGATCGCGCGGCCCACGCCGACGAGATCAACGGCATCGTCGCCGCCTGGACCGCAGCGCACCCGGCACACGAGATCGAGGCTCGTTGCGTGGCGGCCGACGTCCCCGTCGCGACCGCGTACACCGCGGCCGACATCTTCGCGGACCCGCACATCGAGGCACGCGGCGACCTCGTGACCGTCGACGACCCGGTGATTGGCCCCGTTCGCCAGCAGGCGCCCTACCCCCGGCGCGTCGGCGAGCCCCTCGAGGTCCCGAGCGGTGCACCGCGCCTCGGTGCCCACACTGGCGAGGTGCTGCGCGACGTCCTCGGTCTCGACGACGACGAGATCACCCGGCTGCGCGACGAGAAGGTCGTCTGATGGAACCCCGGGCAGGACCCCAGCGGGGACCCGAGGCCGGGCTCCAGGCAGGGATCCAGACGACTCGGCCGCTCACCGACGGGCTGTTCCGTGAGCGGACCGACGGCTCGATCGTGCTCCTCGGCGGGTACTCGCCGTCGAGCGGGCGCACGCACTTCCCTCGCGTCGCCGCCTGTCCGTACACGGGCGCCGACGACGTCGAGGAGATCGAGCTGCCCGCCGAGGGGACGCTCTGGGGATGGACCGGCGTGAGCGCGCGTCCGCCCGGCTACGACGGACCCATCCCGTTCGGCTTCGGCATCGTCGAGCTCACCGACGGGCTCCGGGTGATCACCCGGCTCACCGAGGACGATCCCGCGAACTTGACCTTCGGAGCGGCCATGCATCTCGTGGCCGTCCCGCTCCATGCCGACGAGGACGGCGCCACGGTGATCACCTACGCGTTCGAGGCGACGTCGTCGTCCGACCGATCCGACACCGGGCGCGATCGCTGATGGACGTCGCGATCACCGGGATCGGGTTGCACCCGTTCGGCCGGTTCGAGGGCACGTCGGTGACCGACATGGGCGTGACCGCCGTGAAGGCCGCGCTCGCCGAAGCCGGCCGTCCGAGGTTCCAGGCTGCGTTCTGCGCGACGGTGTACAGCGGCGTGGCCGCGGGCCACAAGGTGCTCGGCGCGCTGGGGTTGACCGGGGTCCCGATCGTGAACGTGGAAGCCGGGTGTGCGAGCGGTGGTGCGGCCCTCATGCTCGCGGCGAGCGCGATCGACAACGGCCAGTACGACACCGTGCTCGTGTTCGGGATGGAGAAGATGCCCAAGGGCATCATCCGCTCGTCGTTCTTCGAGCCGTGGCGTGAGCAGGGAGGTCTCGCCGTGACCCCCGCCTACTTCGCGCTGCGCGCGCAACGGCTCATGCGCGAATCGGGCGTCACGAAGGAGCACCTCGCGCGCGTGGTGGTGAAGAACCGCGGGAACGGTGCGGACAACCCCAACGCCATGTTCCAGAGGGCGACGACCGCCGCCGACGTGCTCGCGTCCCGGGTCGTGTGCGAGCCCCTCCACCTCCACATGCTCTGCTCACCGAACGAAGGTGCCGCGGCGGTCGTGCTCCAGCGTGCGGGTGGTGCGGCCGGGGGCGCAGGGGGTGCAGGGGGCGCAGGGGGTGCAGGCGCCACGGTACGGATCGCGGCCGCCGCGCTGCGCTCTCACCTGCCCGGATCGGTCCTCGGTGAGGCCACGCCGATGAGCGGCATCGACGACACCGACATCGCGCCCCCGAGCACGCTCGCCGCCGACGCGGCCTACGAGCAGGCCGGCATCGGCCCCGACGCGATCCAGGTGGTCGAGTGCCAGGACACCGACGCGGCCCGTGAGCTGCTCGGCTACGAGGAGCTCCGACTCTGCGAGCGTGGCGACGCCGCAGCCCTCCTCGACCGCGGCGCGACCGAGCGCGGTGGTCGTGTCCCGGTGAACCCGAGTGGCGGTCTCCTGGCCAAGGGCGAGCCACTCGGCGCGTCGGCACTCGGTCAGGTGGTGGAGCTCACCCAGCAGCTGCGCGGCACCGCCGGCCCTCGCCAGGTCGAGGGCGCCCGCGTCGCTCTCGCCCACACCGTGGGTCGGGGTGCGAACGCCGCGGTCCTCATCCTCACCACCTGACGCACGCATCCACGGGGGGCTCGACGAACCGGCGAAGCGGACGCACCGTCGCTCGGTGCGTCCCTCAACCCCCGCGGCGCGGGGGTGAGGGACGCGTCATGGGGAGCGGTCAGCCGACGCGGGCGTTGTAGCCCGCGATCTCCTCGTCGGCCTTGTCGGCTGCCGCGTCGAGCGCGGCCTTCGGGCTGGTGCCCTGGGTGAGCATCTGGGTCAACGCGTTCTCCACCGCGTCCCGGACCTCACGGTACGGGCCGATCACCGGACCCGCCGTGGCGACGTTGTTGACCCCGGTCACGAGCTGCTGGTAGGCGACCTCGAACTCCGGCGTCTTGGCCCACGCCGACTTCAGGTTGGGCTCCTCGACCGCCGACTTGCGGGTCGGCACGTAGCCCGTCGCGACCGACCACTGCGCCTGGTTCGCGGGCTCGTTCAGGTACTTGATGAACTCCCATGCCGCAGCCTGCTTCTCGGGTGCCGACTTCAACGGGATGTAGAGCGCCGCGCCGCCCACGAGGACGCCGCCCTTGCCCGTCGGCCCGGGCATCGGTGCGACCCCGATGGTGACGTTGGGGAACTGGCCCGACCCGAGGACCTGGAGCACCGTACCGAGGTTGGCCGAGGTGTCGATGGTCATCGCGGCGTTCCCCGCGCCGATCGCGAGCATGTTGTCGACGTTGCCCGCAGGTGGCCCGGTGTTCAGCGCGAGCTTGTCGTCGACCATGGCGTCGAGCCACGTGAAGATCTCCTGGCCCACCTTGGTGTCGAAGACCACGCCGGTGGTGCGCTTCGCCCGCCCGTTGGCGTTGTCGACGTACGGTCGACCGGCCTTCGCGAGCCACTGCTCGAGGTACCAGGGGTCGAGCTTGATCGAGTAGCCGAACTTCGTCGTGCCGGTGTCGACGAGCTTCTGCGACGCCGACCGCACCTCGTCGAGGTTCGCCGGCGGCTTGTCGGGGTCGAGCCCGGCCTTCTGGAACGCCTGCTTGTTGTAGTAGAGGACCGGGTTCGACACGTTGAACGGCATCCCGTACAGGGTCCCCTGCACCGTGTAGTAGTCGAGCACGCGCTCGACGAAGTCGTCGGTGTCGTACTTGTCGGCCTTGACGCACGACGCGACCGGCAGGATCGAGCGGCTGTCGATCATGCCCTGCAGGCCGGTGTCCTCGATCTGCACGATGTCGGGCAGGTCGCCGCCACTCAGACCCGCGCGGTACTTCACGAAGGTGTCGGCGTAGCTCGTCGTGTTGAGGAGCTTCACGCGCGCATCGCTCTGCGAGGCGTTGAACCCGTCGGCGAGCTTCTGCAGTGCCTCCTCGTTGGCCCGGTTCATCGAGTGCCACATGACGATCTCGACCGGCTTCGCCTTCGCCTGGGCCAGCGCCTTCACCGGGCACTTCGCCACCGCGGCGCCCGCGGGAGACGCACCCACGGGCACGAGGGCCAGGCCGAGAGCGGCCGTCAGCGCCGCGACCACCGTGGAGCGACGGATGCGAGACATGGTCACCCTCCTCGTCTGTCGGCCCCGTGGTCGAGACCGCGCGCTCGGGTCGGGGCGAAGGGTACTCAGCCCTTCACCGCACCGGCCGTCAACCCGCGCACGAGCTGACGCTGGAACACGAGTAAGAGGATCACCAGCGGTATCGAGGCGAGCACCACGCCGGCGAAGGTCACGTTGATGTTGTCGAGGCTCGTGTCCCGGAGCTGGCGGAGGCCGACCTGGACCGTCCGGACCCGCTCGTCGTTGGTGATCACGAGGGGCCACAGGTACTGCCCCCAGGCCGACAGGAACGCGAAGACGCCCAGCGCCGCGATCGTGGGACGCGCGAGCGGCACGACTACCCGCCACAGGAACCGGAGGTGCCCGTAGCCGTCGAGCGCGGCTGCGTCGCGCAGGTCGCGCGGCACCGTGAGGAACGCCTGGCGCAACAGGAACGCACCGAACCCCGTGGCGAGGAACGGGAGCACGAGGCCGCCGTAGGTGTTCAGCAGGCCGAGATCGGCGACGGTCTGGTAGTTGGTGAAGAACACCACCTCGAACGGCACCATCATCGTCGCGAGGAACACGACGAAGAGCACCCCCCGTCCCGGGAACTCGAGGAACGCGAACGCATACGCGGCCAGAATGGCGAGGAGCACCTGGCCCACCATGATCACCGACGTGACGATCGCGCTGTTCAGCAGGTAGCGACCCATGTGGCCGTCGGACCAGGCCCTCGAGTACGCGCTCCACTGCGGGTCGTCGGGGAACAGCGCCGGCGGCCGGGCCGCGATCTGGTCGGGTCGCAGGAGCGAGTTCACCACCGTGATGTAGATCGGGAACAGCACGACGACCGCGAGGACCGTCATGACCAGGTAGCGCCCGGCGGTGCGCCACCGGCGGCGGCGACGCTCGGACCGGCCGTCGGGGTCAGCGCGCATACGACACCCGCCGTTCCGCGAAGCGGAGCTGGACGATCGTCAGGATCAGCACGATGACGAACAGGGCGATCGCCTTCACCGCCGCGACCCCGTCGTTGCCGAAGCGGAACACGTCGCGGTAGACGGAGTACACGAGCACGTTCGTCGCGTTGTTGGGCCCGCCCTCGGTGAGCAGGTCGATCTGCCCGAACGCCTGGAACGCCATGATCGAGCCCACGACCGCCGCGAAGAACAACGTGGGCGAGAGCATCGGCAGGGTCACGTGCCAGAACCGGCCCCGCGCGCTCGCGCCGTCGACGGCTGCGGCCTCGTAGAGGTCGTCGGGCACGCCCTGGAGCCCGGCGCTCATGAGGATGAACGACAGCCCGAGGTTCTGCCAGATCGTCGTGATCGACACCGCGATGAGCGCGGTCTTCGGGTCCTCCAGCACGCCGAGCTCACCCGACCGCCCGAGCCAGTAGGTGAACAGGCCCACCTGCGGGTTCAACAGGGTGAAGAAGATCACCGACGCCGCCGCGACCGAGGTGGCCACCGTCGACGAGAACACCGTGCGGTAGATGCCGACGCCCCGGAGCTGGCGGTGTGCGAGCACGGCGAGCAGCAGGCCGAGCACGATGCCCGTGGGCACCGTGTAGAGCACGAACAGGACGGTCACCTTCAGGCTCTTGTGGAAGTCCGGGGAGCTGAGCACGTCGCCGACCTGGTCGAGGCCGACGTACTTCTTCGGCAAGCCCGGGAAGGGCGGTGTGCGGTGCAGCGCGAGCCAGAAGTTCTTGGCGAACGGATAGAACACGAACACCGCGAACAGGACCACGGACGGCGCCACGAGCCCGTAGCCGAGCAGCGCGTCCTTCGCCCGCCGACTCGTCCTCATCGTGCGTCCCGCCCCGACGTGCCCCCGCGCGCGGCGCGCGGTGCCCACGATGCGTCCCAGGAGCACGTATGCGCGGCGGTGGGACGCATCTTCATGGGTCGACGCGCTCGCCGGTCGCGGCGTCGAACACGTGGAGGTGCTCGGGTCGTGCGGTGAGGTGGATCGTGGTGTGCACGGCGGGGGCACGCTCGTGGCTCGCCTGGCGGATGGTCACGAGCTGCCCGTCGGCGAGGCGGCCCATGACGAGCTGCTCGTGACCGAGGTGCTCGACGAGCTCGACCGTCGCGGGGAGCGCGGCATCGCCCCGAGGCCCGATCACCAGGTGCTCCGGCCGGACGCCGATCACGACCTCGTGCAGGGAGCGCGCCGTGACCGCCCCGCCGAGCTCGGCCGGGAACGTCAGCACCACGTCGTCGACCCGCAAGCCGACGCCACCGTCGCGCGTCTCCACCACCCCCTGCACCGTGTTCATCGGCGGCGTGCCGATGAACCGGGCCACGAACAGGTTGGCGGGTCGGTCGTACACCGCCTGGGGCGAGTCCACCTGCTGGAGGCGACCGCGCTCCATGATCGCGATGCGGTGCCCCATCGTCATCGCCTCGACCTGGTCGTGGGTCACGTAGACGATCGTGGCCTGGAGGCGCCGCTGGAGCTCCACGAGCTCGACCCGGGTGGCCGCCCGGAGCTTCGCGTCGAGGTTCGAGAGCGGTTCGTCCATCAGGAACGCCGCCGGTCGGCGCACGACCGCCCGCGCGAGGGCCACCCGCTGGCGCTGCCCACCGGAGAGCTGCGCGGGCTTGCGGTCGAGGAGCTCCGTCAAGCCGAGCATCTCGGCCGCCGTCTCGACCTCCGTCCGGCGCTGCTCCTTGGGCACCTTGCGCGACCGGAGCGGGAAGTCGATGTTGGCCCGCACCGTCATGTGCGGGTACAGCGCGTACGACTGGAACACCATGGCGAGGTCGCGGTCCTTGGGCTCGACGTCGTTCACCACTCGGTCGCCGATCCGGATCTCGCCGGCGGTCGGGGTCTCGAGCCCCGCGATCATCCGCAGCACGGTCGACTTGCCGCAGCCCGACGGCCCGAGCAACACGAGGAACTCGCGGTCCTCCACCGTGAGCGTGAGATCGCCGACCGCGACGACCTCGTCGAAGCGCTTCTCGACACCCGCCAGCGCGATGCTGCTCATGCGCGCATCATCGGTCGCGCAGGAACCAACCACGCGGATCCCACCGCCGCAGCGCCGCCACGTCCTCGGCGCGCACCGCGTCGAGCTCTCGCAGGGTGGGCGCGACCTCGAGGTCCCATCCACAGGCCGCACGGGCCGCGGCGACGCGCGCCGCGACCGGGTCCGGGCCCGGCGCCACCGCGGTCAGCACCAGCTCATCGCGCCCGTCGGGCTTCTCGAGGAGACCGAGGTCGGTGACGACCGCCCGGGTGGCACGCCCCGGCGACGTCACGTAGCCGCAGCGCTCCGGGGTGCGCTGCGGCGTGAGGATCGCGACGACGACGCACTCGGCGGCCACGCTCGCGACGTCGTTGCCGCCGCCCGAGCCCACGAGGAACGGGCCACCGGGGATCATCGTCGAGTTGATGTTGCCGCGCATGTCGACCTGGGCGCCACCGAGACAGGCGATGGTGGTCGTACCCGGTCCACCCACGAGCGTCCCCAGGACCATCGACGCGTCGCCGAGCATCGACGACCTCGGGAAGTTGCGGTGGTTGAGCACGAACGGGTCAGCCGGCACGGGCTCGTAGCCCCAGAGCCCGATCTCGGCAGTCAGCTGCACGTCGCTCCCGGTCTCCCGCGCCCGAGCGACGGCGAGCCACGCCGCGAGGTTCGCGACCCCCGCACCCGCGAGCACCGCCTCCGCGCCGAGCGCGACGATGCGGTCCGCGAGGTAGCGGGCGCCCCACGCGGCGGCGATCTCCCACCGGTTCGGCGGCGCGCTCAGGTCGGGGAGGTAGGTGGCCTCGTCCGTCCGCCACGAGTCGGGCTCGGCCTTGGCGCGCAGGCGCGCGCGGTGCTGGTCGCCGAGGCGGCGCAGGTACTCGTCGTGCGTGTCGACCTCGAGCACCCAGTGCCGGATCCACGCGTCGTAGCCG
>BTUT01000053.1:0-11359 GCA_045862935.1 Acidimicrobiia bacterium | reverse complement strand
GCGCGCGACCGCGGGGTCGATGGTGATCCGCGCATCCGCCAGCAGCTCGCCCGCTACTACTCGCTGACGCAGATCAACCGCTTCACCCAGATGCGCATCCGCGCGGCCACGGCGCAGCGGCGCGTGGCGGGCCCCGAGGCGGCGATCACGAAGCTGGCGATGTCGCGGATCTGCCACACCTCGCGCGAGGTCGCCTTCGCCATCCTCGGTGCCGACACGATGCTCGCCGGGCCCGACGCGCCGTTCCACGGCGACCTCCAGACGGTCGGCCTCGCGAGCTTCGGCACCAGCATCGGCGGTGGCACCGACGAGGTGCAGCGCAACAACCTGGGCGAGCTCACGCTGGGCCTTCCCCGCGAGCCGTCGGTCGACCGTGGCGTGCCCTACCGCGACCTCCTGGTCGGTACCCAGGCGAAACCTCCGGCTCGCGCTTGACTCCCGATTTGGTGGGGATGCGAAGTCCCACGCGTCGGGTCAGGTTCCGGACCGACGCTCCTTGACCAGCTGGCCGTGGCGCTCCAAGCGCTCCGCAGCCTGCTGGCGGATGTCGGCCGCCGCTTCCGGGAGCAGGACCGCGCCGTGCTCGCGACTCGGGAGGGCGACCGTCGCGGTGCCGGGGCAGGTGATGTCGCCCCGCTGGTTGGTGCCGCGCATCTCGATGTCGACGAGGTGACGGCCATCGTCGTCGACCCGCTTGCCGACCACCTCACCGGTGATCACATGGCTGTCGCCGAAGTAGTTGAACTTGCGGATCTCGCTGTGCTGGCGCACGAGCCAGCCGTCGTCGCCCATCCAGTCGGTGACGAAGTGGCTCAGCCAGCAGTCGCGCATCACCCCGTAGTCGTAGGCGACGGGGTTGCCGATGGCCTGGGCCCACGCGGAGTCCCAGTGGACGCGCTGGGCGACGTCGGGGATGCCGTACTCGTTCTTCACGTAGAAGGGCGCGATGCGCTGGCGGTTCTGGTAGGCGAGGCGGTTCGAACACGGGGTGTACGGGGTGAACCCGTACCCGCCGGCGTGGAAGACGATGAGGTCGGTCGTGGTGAGCGGCCCCTTGGCCATCGGTTGCAGGGCCTCGCCGACGGTGACGTCCTCCCAATAGCGGGGGTCGGCACCGCGCGGCCCCTCGGCGGCGTAGATCTCGTCGAGGCGGGCGATGTCTTCGTCGGTGTAGGTGGCGGGCTCGATCTTGGCGTACTTGCCCTTCTCGCGCGCCCGCTTGCGCTCGGTGTGGATGGCGAGTGTGCGCGAGATCGCGACGACCTCGGCGCGCTGGTTCATCTTCACGCTGATGAAGGTGATCAGCACCGACCGCTCGGCGAACTCGGACTTCTTCTCCACCACCGACTCGGTGCCGCCGAAGCTGAACAGCTGGTCGCCGGCGTACACCGGGCGGAACCAGTCCCAGGTGCTGCCGGACACGAACACGTGGATCCCCCGGAACGAGGGGCGCTTGATCGGGGGGTCGGGCTTGTCGCCGTAGAGGGGCTTGTTCAGCCCGATGCTGATCATCGGGGGGGCGATCTGGCCACCCCAGCGCGTCGACTCGCCGTAGGTCTCGGAGTTGTACAGCGGGTTGTCGTCGCCGTAGCCGCGAGCGAAGTTGCGCATCGCGTCGTAGGTGGCGGTGGTGAGGTGCTCGTGCGCGCCCGAGACGGCGTAGCGCCCGACCATCGCATGCGCCCGCTCGATGTCCTCCTCCTTGAAGACGAAGTCGGTCGCCTTCTCGAATTCCTCGCTGATCTCGGCCACGGGCCCTCCTGATGTGCGGGTCACGGCGCCGCGATGGCGTCCGGGCATCGGCGGGAACAGTATCCTGATTACCCTTTCCCGTGCTAGAAATACGGGTCATGGACACACTGGCCGGACGGGTTGCGCTGATCACCGGAGCGGGGCGGGGCATCGGCCGTGAGCACGCGCTCCTCTTCGCCGCCGAGGGCGCCAGGGTGGTGGTGAACGACCTCGGCGGCAGCGCCGACGGCACCGGCGCCGACACGTCGGCGGCCCAGGCTGTCGTGGACGAGATCGTGGCCGCGGGCGGCGAAGCGGTGGCCAACTATGACGACGTCACCGATTGGGACGGCGCGAAGCGAATGATCGACACCGCGGTCGAGACGTTCGGCGACCTGCACGTGCTCGTCAACAACGCCGGAATCCTGCGCGACCGGATGCTCGTCAACATGACCGAGGACGAGTGGGACGCCGTCATCGCGGTGCACCTCAAGGGCCACTTCTGCCCGCTGCGTCACGCGGCCGCGTTCTGGCGCGAGCAGAGCAAGGCCGGCAACGACGCGAAGCGCGCGGTCGTGAACACGTCGTCCACCTCGGGGCTGTTCGGCAACGCGGGCCAGACCAACTACGGCGCCGCGAAGATGGGCATCGCCGCGCTCACCATCATCTCGGCCCAGGAGCTGGCGCGGTACAACGTGCGCGTCAACGCGATCGCCCCCGCGGCGCGCACCCGGCTCACCGCCGGGCTCTCCGGGGCTCCGGAAGCGGAGACGCCCGCCGACGCCGGGCCCATGGACCCGGCCAACGTGTCGCCCTTCGTCGCGTACCTCTCCACCGCCGACTGCCCGATCAACGGCCGCGTGTTCTTCGTCTTCGGCGGGCAGGTCCATCTGTTCCAGCCGTTTGCGATCATCGACACGGTCGAGACCGAGGGCCGTTGGACCGTCGAAGCGCTTGCGCGCGAAGCCGGTCGCCTGGCGGACGTGCCGTTCCAGCTCGGCAACCCATGGGGAGCCTGACCTCGCGTGGGCCAGGGCGCATGACCCCGATCGGCGTCACCGCCGCGACGACCTGGGTGTTCGATGTCGACGCCTGCCTGTTCGACTCGTTCACCGGCTCGTCGCTGCGCCCGGGCACCCGCGCGCTGCTGGCCGACCTGCGGACCGCATCGTGCCGCCTCCTGCTCTGGAGCGCCGGCGGCGCCGAGTACGCGCGCGCCCGCGCGGAGCGACACGGGGTCGCCGGCCTATTCGACGCCTTCCACGACAAGGACGGCCGCGACGACCTCGGCCGCTACCGCACCGACGGCTTCCTGGCCGAGCTGATCGGCGTGGTGTTCGTCGACGACCGTCCCGAGGATCTGCCCCATGGCGCCGACGTGATCGCGATCTCGCCCTACATCGCGCCGAACGAGCACGACCGCGGCCTGGCCCGTGTCGCCGAGCGCGTCGGCTGCTCCCTGGAGGTCGCGCCGTGACGACGGACGGGCCCGACACCCGTGAGATGCGCCACCCGTGGGACCGGCCGCTCGGCGTGTGGAACCTCGCGGTGTCGAACCCCGATCATCCGGCGATCCTCGCCGCACCCTCCGGTCGCACCTTCACGATGGCCGGGCTAGTCGGGAGCGCGCACCAGCTCGTGCACGCGGTGCGGGCACGCGGCGTGCGCGACGGCGACGTCGTGATCTACGCGCTGCCCAACGACGTCGACATCGTCGTCTGGCAGCTGGCCGCGCAGGAGTCGGGCATCCAGACCATCGCGCTGAACCCCGCGCTCTCGGGGAGCGAGATCGCAACGATCGTCGAGCACTCCGGTGCGGTCGGCATCGTGTTGCACCACGACCACAGCGACCGTGCGGCGGAGATCCTCGCGGGCTCCGACATCGCAGTGCGGGTGTCGGTCGGTGGCGACATCCCCGGCTTCGAGTCGGTCGACCACCTGGTGTGCGGTCATCCCACGACCGAACCGGCTGATCGTCGGGTCGGCCTCCCGATCTCGTACTCGTCCGGTACCACTGGCCAGCCCAAGGCCATCAGCCGCCAGCGGATCGACCTCGACCCGACCGAGTTCGCGAACGGCATGAAGCTCTTCGCCCACGCGTTCCGGTTTCAGCCGCTGCAGGGTGCGCACATGGTGACCGCGGGGATGCACCACGGGGGTTGTCAGTCCTTCTACCAGGGTGCACTCCACGCGGGGCAGCCGCTGGTCATCATGGGCAAGTTCGACGCCGAGGCGACGCTGGCCGCGATCGAGCAGCACCGCGTCACTACCGCCTACATGGTCCCCACCCAGTTTGTCCGGCTGCTGCGCCTCCCCGAGGAGGTGCGCGCCCGTTACGACGTGTCGAGCCTCGAGGTGGTGGTGCACTCAGCGGCGCCGTGCCCCCGCGAGGTGAAGCAGCAGATGATGGACTGGTGGGGTCCGGTCATCTGGGAGACCTACGGCGGCATGGAGGGCGCCGCCGCGATCGCGAAGCCGCACCACTGGCTCGAGCATCCGGGCACGGTGGGCCGGGCGGTCAAGGGCATGGCGATCAAGATCCTCGACGACGACGACCGGGAGCTGCCGGCCGGCGAGATCGGCCGGGTGTTCCTCGAGTCGGACACGCCCACGTTCGAGTACCGGGGCGACCCGGAGCTCACCGCGTCGGTGCACGTGGGGCGCGCGTTCACCCTTGGTGACATCGGCTATCTGGACGACGACGGCTTCCTGTTCCTGTGCGACCGGGCCAAGGACATGATCATCAGTGGCGGGGTGAACATCTACCCGGCCGAGGTCGAGGGAGTGCTCGCGACCCATCCCGGGGTGGGTGACGTGGCGGTGATCGGCGTTCCCGATCCGGAGTGGGGCGAGCAGGTGAAGGCGATCGTGGAGCCGGTCGCGGGGGTGGAGCCGAGCGACGCGCTCGCGCAGGACCTCATCGACTTCTGCCTCGAGCGTCTCGCGAAGTTCAAGTGCCCGCGCAGTGTCGACTTCCGCGCCGAGCTTCCGCGCACGGATCAGGGAAAGCTCTACAAACGCCACCTGCGCGACGAGTACTGGGCCGACGCGGACCGCAAGGTCTGAGCCGCGCCGACTCGAGGGAGGGGAGTCACCGTGCCCGATTCCGCCGCTCCGCGGGCGCCCGTCGTGCTCGCCGACGTCGTCGACCGCATCGGGATCATCACGATGAACCGGCCCGAGCGGCGCAACGCCCTGAACGGTCCACTCGTCGGCGCGCTCGACGCCGCGGTGAAGGAGATGGCTGCCGACCCCGCGGTGAAGGTGGTGGTGCTCACCGGTGCGGCGCCCGAGGGGCGTCACGGCGGGTTCTGCTCGGGGGGCGACATCAAGGACGCCAGCGGACCCGGGATGGAGCTGGGTGTGCCGCCGAACGCGCTCGAAGGTGACCTGAGCCGACACGACCAGCACGCAGCCATGCTGTTGCACCTCATGCCCAAGCCGACGATCGCGATGGTCGGCGGGCCGGCGGTCGGTGCAGGGTTGAGCCTCGCGGGCGCGTGCGATCTGCGATACGCGTCCGACGACGCCGTGTTCTCGGCCGGGTTCGCGCCCAACGGCCTCTCGGGCGACTTCGGCGGCACCATCTTCTGGACCCGCATCCTCGGTACCGCGGCCGCCCGCGAGCTGTACATGCTGAACGACCGGCTCACCGCAGCGGAGGCGCGCGCGCGCGGAATGCTCCACGGGGTGTTCCCTCCGGCCGAGCTGCGGGACCACACGATGGAGATCGCTCAGCGGATGTTGCGCATCCCGGGCGAGGTGCTCGCGCGCCTCAAGGACAACCTCAACCAGGCCGAGGAGGAGCCTGGCCGCCGCCGGTTCCTGCTCGCGAACGAGGCGAACAACCAGATCGAGGGCGCGCGGCTCAGGATGGAGCGCGCGAGCCGTGATGCTCCGGGGGCCTGACGTGAGCGCTCGCGGACCGATCGACCTCGCGACCGGCACGCTGGTCGAAGGATTCGCTCCGCTGGTCGGCCCGGTGATGATCGGCCTGGGCCAGTCGATGGGCGGGGGCAACAGGCGTGCTTCGTTGCGGTCGCTGCCCGGGCCGGCGCCTGATCCACCTCCGGTGGCCACCCGCCTCCCCGACGGCGGATAATTCAGGGTACTGTTCTGACGCTCGCGCGCAGGAGGGGGACCCGCGACATGCAGCTCGACCTGACCGCCGACCAGGTGCTCTTCCACGAGACCACCCTGCGCTTCGTCGAGACCCAGCTCCCGCTCCCGCGCACCCGGGAGCTGCACGACGACCCGACGGGGTACGACCGCGCCTGGCTCGCACGCACCGCCGAGCTCGGGTGGTTCACCATGCTCGTCCCTGACGACCTCGGCGGCGGCAGCGTGAGCGGTGACGGCCTGCTCGACGCCGCGCTGGTGGCCGACGTGGTCGGGCGCCATGTGCAGCCCGGCCCCTTCGTCCCCATGAACGTGGTCGCGTGGGCCCTCGCGGCACACGCAAGCCCGCGCCTCCAGAGCGAGGTGCTGCCGGGGATCGTCGCGGGCGAGATCGTCGCGACCTGGGCGTTCGCCGACGAGCGGGGCGCGGCCGACGACGGCGCGGGGGTGACCGTCACCCGCACGGGCGACGGGCTCCGGGTGCTCGGCTCGCGTGGCTTCGTGCAGGACGCGCCGTCCGCCGACCAGATCCTCGTGACCGGGACCCTCGACGGCGCCCCGGTGCAGGTGCTCGTCCCCACCGATGCCGAGGGGGTGACGGTCCGGGCGCTTGTCGGCCTCGACCTCGGGCGCCGGTTCGCCCACGTGACCTTCGACGAGGTGACCGTCGCCGCCGACGCGCTCGTCGACGGCGGGATGGTCGCGCTCGAGGCCCAGCTCCGGATCGCCGTGGTGCTCAATCTCGCCGAGACGGTGGGGGCGATGGATGCGCTCTTCGCGATGACGGTGGAGTACGCGAAGGACCGTGTCGCCTTCGGCCGCCCGATTGGCTCGTTCCAGGCGATCAAGCACGTCCTCGCCGACCAGGCCCTCTACCTCGAGACGAGCAAGGCGGGCGCGGTGGCCGCAGCCAAGGCCGTGGCACGCGACGACGACGGCGCGGGCGAGATCGTGCACATGGTCGCGGCATACGTCGGCGACCAGGGCCACGAGCTGGCCCAGGAGTGCCTCCAGGTCCATGGCGGCATCGGCTTCACGTGGGAGCACGACCTGCACCTCCTCATGCGTCGCATCCAGTCGAACGGCGCCCTCTACGGTGAGCCGACGTGGCACCGCGAACGCGTGTGTGCCCGGTACGGCCTCGGCGAAGCGGTGCCGGCATGAGCGCCATGTCGACGGCCGCGGACCTGGTGGCGTACCGCGCGGAGATGCGGGCCTGGCTCGAGGCGAACCTGCCCCGGCGGAGCGGGCCGGTGCTGCGCGCCGACCACGACATCGCGCCCGAGCGGCTGGCGGTCGACCGTGCGCTCCAGCGGAAGGTCTACGACGCCGGCTACCTCGGAATCGCGCTCCCGGCCGAGTATGGCGGTCAGGGTCTCACCGATGCCCACGAACGCATCTGGACCGAGGAGTCCGCCGGCTACGAAGTGCCCATGCCCGGGGGGATCGCGAGCGGGGTCACCCAGCGGATCATCCTGCCGGTGCTCGTCGCGCACGCGAGCGAGGAGCAGAAGCGCGCGTGGATCCCCGGAATCCTCCGGGGCGACGAGCTCTGGGTCCAGCTCCTCTCCGAACCCGGCGCCGGGTCCGACCTGGCCGGTCTCCTCACCCGCGCGACGCGCGACGGCGACTCGTGGGTGCTCAACGGCACGAAGGTGTGGTCGTCGGGCGCGATGAGCGCGGACT
Source organism: Acidimicrobiia bacterium (assembly GCA_045862935.1). Taxonomy (GTDB): domain Bacteria; phylum Actinomycetota; class Acidimicrobiia; order IMCC26256; family PALSA-555; genus CAIUKV01. The sequence continues at coordinate 3,823 of BTUT01000053.1, read as the reverse complement.
TCGGGATCTGCCTGGCTCGCACCGACTGGGACGCGCCGAAGCATCGCGGCCTCACGTGGTTCAAGGTGCCCCTCCATGATCCAGCCGTGACGGTGCGTCCCATCCGCGAGATCAACGGCGGCAGTGAGTTCTGCGAGGAGTTCCTCGACGACGTCGTGGTGGGCGACGACATGGTGATCGGCGAGGTCAACGACGGGTGGCGCATCGCGAACTTCATGCTCGGCGTCGAGCGCAGCGGCGGCGCGGGCGGGGGAGCGACCCATGGGGGAGGCGGCGGGGGTCGGCGCCGGCTGGCACCCGACCTCGTGGCGTTGGCCCGGGCCCGGGGCACCGCGACCGACGGGGCGACCCGCCAGCTCGTCGCCCGGGCCCACATCAACGACTTCATGCAGAGCCAGCTCCTGCGGCGGGCGGGTGAGGCGATCATGGCGGGCAAGGCCGACGCGACGATCGCGTCGCTCATCAAGCTCGGCCAGGGCATCCTCGATCCGACGCGGGCGGCCATCGCGCTCGAGATCGCAGGCCGTCAGGCGATCGCGTGGGAGTCCGAGGGCGGTGCGGGCCACGCAGCCGCGGTCAACTTCCTCAACGGGCGGATCATGTCGATCGCGGGTGGGAGCAACCAGATCCAGCGCAACATCATCAGCGAGCGGCTCCTCGGCCTTCCGCGCGAGCCGAGCGTCGACTCCGACAAGCCGTTCCGCGAGGTGCTGCGCGACGCCAAGTCGTGGGGCACGAAGCCGACCTGACCCGCTGCGACCGAAGGCAACCATGACGAACGACGACACCACCGCATCCGGGGCGCCCGGGCCGCTCGACGGCCTCCGGGTGCTCGACCTGTCGAACGGCCCTGCGGGGGCGCAGGCCAGCCAGACCCTGGCCGACTTCGGTGCCGAGGTCGTGCAGGTCGAGCCGCCCGGTGGGAGCGCGCTGCGGGCCGCCCCGAGCTACCCCTTCCTGGCGCGTGGCAAGCAGAGCATCGTCCTCGACCTGAAGTCCGAAGCCGACCGCACGACCGCTCGCGCGCTTGCCCTCGGTGCCGACGTCGTCATCGAGACCTTTCGTCCGGGTGTCGCCGAGCGGCTCGGACTCGGCTACGACGAGCTGGCGCGCGAGAACCCGGGGCTCGTCTACGGCTCGGTGACCGGCTTCGGGCGGCACGGTCCGTACTCCGGCGTGCGGGGCTACGAGGCCCTGGTGCTGGCCCGCACGGGCGCGCTCACGGTGTCGGGGAGCATGGTCGCCCGGCCGGGACCCGCGCACGTGTCGGTGCCCTTCTGCGCGTACGGTGCGAGCCAGCTCCTCCTCGTCGGCATCCTCGCGGCGCTGCACGAACGCGAGACGAGCGGCCGCGGCCAGCGCGTCGAGACGAGCCTCGTGAAGGGCCTCGCGTCGCTCAGCACCTGGAACTGGTACCTGCGGGTGATCCTCGACAAGTACCCGGACGCCTTCACCCCGGCGAACCCGGTGAGCGACGACGGTGTGCCCCAGTCGCCGTTGCTGTTCATGCTGTTGATCGGGCTCACCCAGGACGGCCGCTGGCTCCAGTTCTCCCAGGTCCAGCCCCACCTCTACATGGCGATGCTCGCAGCGATGGGGCTCGACGGATTGCTCGCGGACGACGAGTGGAAGACCGCGGTGTGGGCGATGGACCCGGGGAAGAACGCGGCCTTCTGGGAGAGGCTGCTCGAGGCGACGAGGGCGAAGTCCCTCGCCGAGTGGCAGGCGTGCTTCGAGACCAACCACGACGTGTGGGCCGAGACCATGTCGCGCGGCAGCGAGCTGCTCGACCATCCGCAGATGCAGCATCTCGGAGCGGTGGTGGAGCTCGACGACGTCGAACGCGGTCCCGTCCGCCAGCCCGGGCCGATCGCACGGCTGTCGGAGACGCCGGCACCGCTCGGGCGCAGCGCACCGGCGCTCGATGCCGACGGTCCTCGCCTCCGTGCCGATGCCTGGCCGGCGAAGCCGCGGGTCGCCGACGGCGGCACCGTGGGGGACGGCGCACCGCTCGCCGGCATCACGCTCCTGGAGCTGGGCACCTTCTTCGCCGCTCCGCACGGCGGGACCGTGTTGCGCGAGCTCGGTGCGCGCGTGCTCAAGGTGGAGCCGATGGACGGCGAGCCGATGCGGTCGCTCCTTCCGTTCCCCGAGCTCGGCGCGGCGAAGTCGATGCAGGGCAAGGAGAGCATCGCGCTCGACCTCTCGACCGACGAGGGGCGTGCAATCGTCCACGAGCTCGCGCGTCGGTCCGACGTCGTGCTCCAGTCCTTCCGGGCCGGGAAGGCACAGAAGCAGGGCGTGGACTCGGCGACCCTGCGGGCGCTCAACCCGGACCTCGTGTACCTCGACGCCCCCGGCTACGGGACCGACGGCCCGTGCGGGGATCGGCCCGCGTTCGCCCCCACCATCGGAGCCGGCGGCGGGATCGTCATGCGCAACATCGGCGCGGCCGTCCCCGAGGGTCCCGGTCTCTCGATGGAGGACATCCGGGCGACGTCCATGCGGCTCTCGGCCGCCGGGACGACCGAGTACGCCCAGGCGGACGGCATCTCGGCACTCACCTGCGCATCGGCCATGGCGCTGGGGATCCTGGTGCGGGATCGCACGGGCACGGCGCAGGAGCTGCTCACCACCATGCTCACGTCGACCGCGCAGGCGCTCGCCGACAGCGTGGTCGAGTACGCGGCGGACGGTCCCGACCTGCCCACTGCCGACCCCGACCTCTACGGCTACTCCGCGCGCTACCGGCTGTACGAGGCAGCCGACGGCTGGATCTACCTCGCAGCGCCCAGCGCGCGGGAATGGGAAGCCCTGGTCGCCGCGCTCGCGGCCGAGGTGGATCTGGCGGGCGATGGCCGCTTCGGCGACGAGACCGCGCGCGCCGCCGCCGACGCTGTGCTGGCCGACGTGCTCGCCGGGGTGTTCGCGGACAAGCCGGCCCGATACTGGGAGGAGCTCCTCCTGGCCCACGACGTGGGCTGTGTGATGGTGAGCCCCGATCCTCCCGAGGTGGTGCTGCAGTCGGAGGACTTCGGAGTCGCTTCCGGACTGGTCGTCGAGGTGGAGCACCCGACCTTCGGCCCCCACCCGCGGCTCACGCCCTACGTGGAGTACTCGCGCAGCGCCACGGTGGCCGAGCCCGGAGTGCTCAAGGGCCAGCACACCGACGCCATCCTCGCCGAGCTCGGATACGACACCGACCGGATCGCCGACCTGCGCGCCCGCAACATCGTCTGTTGATCCACCGACCACCCGGGGATCCGATCTCGGGATCGGGCGGCCCGAACGAAGGAGAACGTCGATGAAGCTCGGTGCGATGGTGGGGATGCGCGACGACCCCGAGGCGTTCACCCGTCACGTGCAGCGGCTCGAGGACGCCGGCGTCGAGCACTTCTGGGCGGGCGAGGCCTACTCCGCCGACGGCGTGTCGACCATGGGGTTCCTCGCCGCGATCACGAAGCGGGCCCAGATCGGGTCGAGCATCCTCCCGCTCTACACCCGGACGCCGACGCTGCTGGCGATGACCGCGGTCGGTCTCGACAAGCTCTCGAACGGCCGGTGCATCCTGGGCCTCGGCGCGTCCGGACCACAGGTGATCGAAGGGTTCCACGGGGTTCCCTACGACAAGCCGTTGGCCCGCACTCGCGAGATCATCGAGATCTGCCGAACGGTGTGGCGCCACGAGAAGCTCGATCGCGACGGTCCCCTCTACCCGGTCCCCCTCCCGGCCGGGGTGGGAACCGGGTTCGGGAAGCCCCTGAAGCTCATCGAGCGCCCGGTCCGGGAGCGCATCCCGATCTACGTCGCCTCGCTGGGACCG
>BTUT01000052.1:11078-11468 GCA_045862935.1 Acidimicrobiia bacterium | reverse complement strand
GTGAGAGCCCCGCGGGCGCCCCGGAAGCGCCGGGCGTCGCCGCCGAGACCGCAAGCACCGAGAGGGGGCATCGGGTGAGCACCACGACCCAGATCTTCACCGACTCGAAGACCCTCGACAGCGCGGTGCTCAACCGCTTGGGTGTGCAGCCCTTCCGAGCGGTGGTTGCCCGAACCCTCTACAACCTGCACGCCACGCCGCGCGAGCCGGTCGCCACCGAGCTCGCCCGCACCGGCTTCGCGAAGATCCCCGACTTCCTGCCGCCGGACGCCTTCGAGGCCACCGTGCGGGAGACCGCCGAGTACCTCGACGAGACGCTGCCCCGATGGATCCACCAGCACGGCACCACGACCGTCTACAACTACCCGCTCCAGCCCGCGATCGAGGCTC
>BTUT01000052.1:0-11068 GCA_045862935.1 Acidimicrobiia bacterium | reverse complement strand
ACCTGGCGGGTCGACGACCGCGCGTTCGCGCTGGCCTCGGTCGCCGAGCGGCGGCGGCTGCGAACGGGGACGGGAGCGCCGCTGATCGAGCACGTCGAGCTCGGGGACTACTCGGACCCTGATCCCCAGACGGTCCTCCACATCGACGCGTTCTTCACGACGCACAAGCTGTGGCTCTACCTCGACGACGTCACGCCCGAGAACGGTGCGTTCGTGTACGTGCCCGGCTCCCACCGGTTCGATCTCGCCCGGCTGCACCAGGAGTACCGCCAGTCGACGAACCGCGCCTGCGTGGAGCCCTCACGGCGCATCCGTGACGACGAGGTCCGGCGCCGGGGTCTCGAGCGACGGGTCGTGACCTGTCCTCGGAACACGCTCGTGATCGTGAACACGAGCGGGTACCACTGCCGGTCGGTGGGCCAGGCCGGAGCGTCCCGGCGCGCGTTGCACATGTCGTTCCGCTTCAACCCGTTCTGGTACCCGATGCCCCGGGTGTCACGTGCCGTGCGCGGGACCGCGAGGCGGCTACGAGGCCGATAGGGCCGTCGACCGAGCGGTAGCCTGTTCGCCGTGACGACCGAGGGCGCCGACCGGGATCGGACGATCCACATCGGGGACCGCGCGGTCGGCGACGGCGAGCCGGTCTACATCGCCGCCGAGATCGGGATCAACCACAACGGTGACCTCGACATCGCGCGGAAGCTGATCGACGTCTCGGTCCAGGTCGGGTGTGACGCCGTGAAGTTCCAGAAGCGGACCCCCGAGCTCTGCGTGCCCCCCGAGCAGCGCGATCGCGTCCGGAGCACTCCGTGGGGTGAGATCACCTACCTGGAGTACCGGCGACGGGTCGAGTTCGGCCACGACGACTACTCGGCCATCGACGCGCACTGCCACGCTTCGGGCATCGCATGGTTCGCGTCGCCGTGGGACGAGCCCTCCGTGGCGTTCCTCGAGGCGTTCGACCCCCCTGCATACAAGATCGCCTCGGCATCGCTCACCGACGAGGCGCTCCTGAAGGCCGTGCGATCGACCGGGCGCACCGTGGTCCTGTCCACCGGGATGTCGTCACTGCACCAGATCGACCAGTCCGTGGACCTCCTCGGTACCACCAACCTGCTCATCGTGCACTGCACGAGCAGCTACCCGTGCAGCCCGGAAGAGCTCAACCTCCGGATGATCCCGACGTTGCGGGAGCGCTATCCCTGCCCGATCGGGTACTCGGGTCACGAGGTCGGCCTGCCGACCACCGCGGCCGCGGTCGCGCTCGGCGCGTGCTACGTCGAACGCCACATCACCCTCGACCGTGCGATGTGGGGGAGCGACCACGCGGCGTCCGTCGAGCCGGGGGGGTTCGCGCGCCTGGTGAACTACATCCGCGTCGTCGAATCGGCGCTGGGCGACGGCGAGAAGCGGATCTACGAGAGCGAGCGTCCGCTCATGGAGCGGCTCCGGCGTTACGACGCGTTCGGCGAAGAGGCCCCCTTCAGCTGATCGCGCGCACCGATCGTCCCATCCTGTTCGTGGGCTCGCACAGCTACGACGTCGCACATCTCATCACCCTCGCCCGTCGCGCTCGCGAGCGCACCCGGCTCGACGCGGTGTTCGCGAGCGTCGCCCAGGGCGACGCCGCCGAGCGCGCCCTCGCCGACGCCACGGAGGCGGGCTTCGCCGTCCTCGACCGGCCCCTGCTCGCGAACCCCAATCCGGGGATCCGCAGCCCGCTCCGGCGGGCCCGCACCACCCGCGACGCGAACCTGCGGATCGTCGACGACGTCCTCGCATCGCTGCGACCGGCGGCCGTGGTCTCGACGGTCAACCCGCCACCGAGCCTGTTCCTCGACCCGGCCGCCGCTCGGGGCGTGCCCACCATCCTCCTCCAGCTGTGGTTCTGGGGCGATCGGGACTTCCAGCGGGCGTGGAAAGCCGACGATCGCCGTGTGCAGGAGGCGTCGCAGCCCTGGTCGGTGAGAGTGCGCCGCGCCGTCGATCGCCGGTGCGAGGCGCACTACGGGATGCCGCCCCACATCGTGTGGGACGTGAAGCGCACGACCGTCGCCGTGCAGGGCCCGGCGATGCGCCACCAGCTCGTGGCGGACGGGGTCCCCGAGTCCAACGTCGTCGTGACCGGCAATCCCGTGCTCGACGAGATCCACGGGCTCCGGGCCGACCCCGAGCGCGCGCGCGGGCGTGTCGCCTCGCGGCTGGGCATCCCCCGGAACGTACCGATCGTCGCGCACATGCGCAGTCACGAGGATCGGATGCTCACCGTGGACCGAGCCGACCGTGAGGCCAGCCAGCGCCAGATCATCGGGGCGCTGCGAGCCGCCGCGCCCCACGCCCGGATCGTGGTCAAGACCCACCCTCGCGAGGGAGCGGAGGTCGCGGCTGCGGTCCGCGCGTGGGACCCCGGCGTGACCGTCACCGGCCCGGAGGTGGAGACCCTCGACCTCCTCGCGTCGGCCGCGCTCGTCGTCGGAACCTTCTCCACGACGCTGCTCCAATCCGTGGCGCTCGACCGGCCCACCGTGAGCGCGGTCCTGTGGCCGGGACTCGACTACTGGCGCCGAGCCACGCACTGGTCGGGGGTCGACCGAGTGGAGTCCGCCTCGGCGTTGACCGAGGCGGTCCGGCGCCACCTGAACGACCCCGAGTACGGTGCCGCGTGGAGCGCCCGGCGGGGCCGGTTCCGCGAGCAGCACCTCCTCGTCGACGGGATGGGAACCGACCGGCTCGTCGACCTGATCGAGCGGCGCACCGACCGGTGAGGGCCCGCGCGCGCGCGCTGCGCGCCTTCGCCCGGTATCGAGCGGGACGGCTGCGCGAGCGCGTCGTGCGCTGGTCCGATCCGGTTCGCGACCGGTCGGATCCGGCACGGCGGCGCTACTTCCCCGCGGATCTCGATCGCCTCGACGGGTACCGCGATCACTTCGTGGCCACCGCCCGGGTGTTCGAACCCTTCCTCGACCGGTGTGCCGGCATCGGATCGGGGGGAGCGGGCTCCGGTGGCGGGCAGACGACGGCCGTGGTCGTCATGCCGTGGTTCGGGACGCCCGGTCCGTGGCAGGCGGTCGCGCTCGGCCTCGGACTCGCGCGCCGCGGCTGCGAGGTCACGTTCGTCTGGCACGACCTCCCGTTCCCGGAGCCGTCGACGTTCACGGATCGCCAGAACGAGGAGATCGGACGGGTGCTCCGGCGCCTCAGGCGACGCTTCCCCGTCGTGCGCCTCGGTGACGTTCCCGTCCGCACGGCCCTCGAGCCGGCCGATCACGAAGTCGTCGACGAGCTGGCGAGCCAGAACCTCACCTGGGCGGTGCGCGCCGCGGCCGACCTCGACCCCGACGACGAACGCCTGCGGGCCCGAATGCGCGCGAGCCTCGCCGCGACGCTCCCGAAGGTGCGCGGCGTCGTCGAGGGCCGCGGGCCGGCCACGGTGGTCGTGCCCGGCGGGGTCCTCGCCGGGAGTGGCTGCTACCTGGCTGCCGGGCGCGAAGCGGGCGTGCGCGTGGCGACCTACGACGCCGGCCTGGGTTGGGCGATCGTGGGCACCAACGGCGTCGCGGCCCAGCAGACCGACCTGGCACGCGCCTTCACCACGTTGTGGGACGACCCCGCAATCGACGCCGCGGGCCTGATCGACACGGCGCGGGCGGAGTTCGAGCGACGGCGCTCGGGCGACGACCAGACCGGCTACCAGCACCCGCGACCAGGAGCGGCCGCTCGGTCTACCACGGCTCTCCCCGCCGGATCGGGCTCCGCGCCAGGGCACGCGATCCTGATCCCGCTGAGCGTCCCGTTCGACACCGCCGCCCTCGGTCGCCACCACCTCTTCGAGGACACCCGTGCCTGGCTCGTCCAGACGATCGGCGTGCTGCTGGAGCAGACACGCGACCCGATCGTCGTCCGCCAGCACCCTTCGGAGCGACGCCCCGAGGAGCGGAGCCGCTTCGACGTGGCGGCAGTGCTCCGCTCCGCGTTCGGATCGAATCCTCAGGTCGAGCTGATCGCGGCGGACGACCCCGCGAACACCTACGACCTCGTGGAGGCGAGCCGCCTCGTGCTGCCGTTCGTGTCGACGATCGGCATCGAGGCCGCCGCGCTCGGGAAGCCGGTGGTGGTGAGCGGTGCCGTCTACTACGCCGGCCTCGGGTTCGTGCGTGCTCCGACGTCGCGCGGCGAGTACCTCGACGTGATATGCCGCGGTGCGCGTGGCGAGCTCGATCCGCTCCCGCACCAGACCGACCGTGCGTGGGTGTGCTACTACGTGAACGCCGTCTGCCAGCGGGTCTGGACCAACTTCACCGGTCAGCCTCCCGACTTCTGGCGTTGGGTCACCCGCACGCCCGACGACCTCTACAACGACCCGGCCGTCGCCGACATGATCACCGCGATCGTCGACGACGTCCCCCTCCCGGTCGTGCGCCACCGCCGAAGCGTGGCCGCGGTTCCGGGCGCGCGTGTCGTGACCCCTCGGGACCCGTGACCCGTTCGATGCGGCGTCACGCCTGGGGCACGAGCTCCCCCGGCGGCGCATCGGGCTGGCGGCGGTCGCACCACAGGCGCAGGCGGTAGTCGCGCAGCTCGGGGATGTCGCGCCACCCGTCGACGATCGCGCCCTCGGCTCGGAGGCGCCCACCGAAGTGCTCGTCCATGGCCGGACCGAGCCGCTGCGCCTGCTCGGGCCCGAGATGCCCGAGCACCATCCCGTCGACCTCGACCTGCACTGCTGGGGTGCCGGAGGACGCTCCGGTGGTGGTGCGCAAGGTGGCCCGGACCGCGACACCCTTGCCCCGCTCCTCCCTCGGACCGGCGATCCGCTCGTACGCGTCCTGGTAGTCGGACGCGTCGCACACGTCGATCGGGATGAGCTCGGCCCCGGTCCTCGCCGTGCCGTTCCGGATTGCGGCCTGCAGCCGCGCACGTCGCTCCGGGGACGCGACGTAGCACGCGACCGGCCGGCTCGCGCCGAAGTACGCGTCGGCGGGGCGGTCGAAGACGAGGTCGCGCATCGTGCGCTCGAGCTCCCGGAAGCAGTCGTCGACGAACACGAGGCCGTCGTCCGCCACGAGGCGGCCGGCGAGCACCATCGGGGCCGCACGGCCCGGGCACTCGGGTCCCCAACCGGCCGGTGCATCCACGACGACGACGTCGAACCGCAGCCCGTCGAGCTCGGGAGGCAGGCTCGGCACCGGGACCTCGCCGGGCGAGGTGTACCCGCGCGAGCCCGCGACGGTGGTCTCGTATGCGACCGTCACCACATCGACCCCACCGACGGTCGCGGCCCTCGCCGCCCAGTGCGGGTTGTCCTCGACGACCACCGTCCGGCCGTTGGCGTTCACGAGCGCCCAGGTCGACGTGTCGCGCCCGGCTCCGAAGACGAGGAGGTTGGCCCCGCCGCCCAGGTGATCCCGTGCGAGCTCCATCGCGTCACCCGCGAACTGGAAGCCGTGCGCGTACCGCAGCACCGGGATCCAACGGCGTCGGGTGCGACCCGGGACGAGCCGCAACGCCCCCCGCGTGAGCGCCCGTGCTCCACGGTCGAACGACGCCTCGGCCCGCCCGCGCGTCCACCGCCCGGACGCCCGGTGACCCAGAGCGGTGATCCGGGCTCGCACGCGGCTCACGGGCGGGCGGGCGGGCGGGACCCCCGCAGCCAGGCGCGCAGGCGCTTGCGGCTCGCGGAGCCCCACACCCGGGTCCACGCTGCCCGCGCCTCGTGGGCCGCCGAGCGCTCGGCCGCCGCGAGGCCCCGAGCGATCTCCGCCGCTCGGGGATCGAGGTCTGCGAGCTCGGGAAGCGTCGCGCGCAGCCAACCCTCGGCATCGACCGCGTCCTCGTACTCGCCGACCGTGTCCTGGACACGCCCGAGGGCCTTCGCGAGCTCGGCGGCCGGCTCACCACAGATGGGGACTGCGCTCTCGGCGGCATGCCGCGCCCGCTCCGCCCGGGTGCCCACGGTGCGGAAGGCGGGCCCTCCGGGTGGATCCGGCAGCTCGCGCACCGCGGCGCGGAGCCGGAGCCACGCGCGCCGGATCAGGTCGCGCAGCGCGACCTCGGACGGGACGCCGGCGTCGCTGGCCCACCGCGGAGACCGCGCGGTGTCGGTGAGGATCTCGCGCAGCGCCGCGTACCGGGTACTGCGCAACGCTTCGCGGAGGAGGTCGCGGGCATCCCGCTGCTGGTCGACGAGCAGCTCCAGGACAGCGGCGGTTGCGTCCCGCTCCTCCACCTCGAGCACCGCGAGACGCGCGAACGAGCGGTCGAACACGACGTCGGCGCTGCGGACCGGCCCCAGCTCACCAACGAGCCACCCCACCTCGCGGTACACACGATCGCCCCACTCGCGGTCGAACACCCCGCGGAACGTGCGTAGGTGGGAGCGGAGCCGGCGCGCCGACACCCAGGCGCTGCGAATCCGCTCGTGGTCGTCGTCGTCCGCGAGCACGCCGTCGAGCCGCACCAGGTCACGAACTGCGTCCGCAACCGCGTGGTGGATGACCGCCTCGACCGTCGCCGGATCGGTCGGGAGAGCGACCGGCTCGAGCGCGAGCACTGGTGGAGCGCCGCCATCGGGAACGGCGTCCGAGTCCCCGGCGCCTTCCGACCCCGGGTTCACGCTCGCCGCGCGCTCCAGACCTCGATCCGGCTCGACCCGCTCGACGACCTCGACTCCCTCGACGGTGCGGGCGGCTCCGCCGGCGTCGCCGGGTCGCAGCTCCCAGTCCCAGGCGACGAGGAACTGCCCGTCGCGGGGACCCATTCGGTGGCCCGTCCCGTAGACGTCGGCCGGGATGACCGAGAACTCCGCCGCCCGCCGGACTTCGTCGACCGTTCCGCTCCCGATCCGCGGATCGGTGCCCACTGCCAGGTCGACGTGGTAGTCGCCGGGGACGAGGGGAACCGCCGGGATCTCGAGCACGATCGTCTCGCGGGAGCAGCGCTCGTGTGCGGCCCGCAACGGGATCATGCGCGTCGTCATCCGGAACAGGCAATCGCTGGCGTGGGATCCGACGATCACGTGCACGACCGGCTCGGGGATGTCGGCCAGGCCCTCCACCGTGATCGCCACCTGCAGCCGCTCCCCCATGCGGATCTGCTCCGTGGGCGCGCCGCCGGTGGTGCGCAGCTCGAGGCGCCGGAACACGGTCTGGTAGGCGGTGCCCGAGCGGTCGGCCGCCGCGAGGTCGAACACGCCCACCGACGCTCCCCGTTGCGCGTGGGGGAGCATCCGCAGGTAACGCGTCAGCGTGTCCTCGGTGGTGCCGTCGAAGTCGAGCCGCCCGTCGACGAGGAGCAACGCCCGGGGGCACAGGTGCTCCACCGTGACGAGGTTGTGGCTCACGTACAGCACCGTCCGACCGTCGTCGGTCGCGACCGACCGCATCTTGTCGAGGCACTTGGCCTGGAACGCCGCGTCCCCGACGGAGAGCACCTCGTCGATGATGAGGACCTCGGGTTCGAGGTGCGCGGCGACCGCGAACGCCAGCCGCACCCGCATGCCGCTCGAGTAGCGCTTGACCGGGGTCTCGAGGAACTTCTCCACCTCGGAGAACTCGACGATCGCGTCGAGGCGCCGGTCGATCTGGCTCCGAGACATCCCGAGGATCGTGCCGTTGAGGTACACGTTCTCGATGCCGGTCAGCTCCGGGTGGAACCCGGTGCCCACCTCGAGCAGCGAGCCGACGCTGCCGGCGAGGTCCACGTGACCGGCGGTCGGCGGAGTGATGCGGCTGAGGATCTTGAGCAGGGTGCTCTTGCCCGCACCGTTCCTCCCGATGATCCCCACCGCTTCGCCGGCCGCCACGTCGAACGACACGTCGTCGAGCGCCCGGAAGCGCTCGCGCCGGCGCCCGGCGCCCCGGATGGGGTGCCGGATCCGCTCGGCCGCGAGCTGCCGCAACGACGTGCTGCGCCCGCTGAGACCGAGCGCGTACTCCTTCGAGAGGTGGTGGACGACGACGGCCGGGTCAGACGACATCGGCGAAGCCACCTTCGCGCCGGGCGAACACCACCGAGCCGATGACCGCCAACCCGACGGTCACGGCCACCGTGTAGGCGATGGCCCAGCCGGGGATCGCGAGCGACCCGCCGACGAGCGACCAACGGCAGCCCTCCACGACCGTCGTGAGCGGGTTGAGGAGGTACAGGGTGTGCAGGCTCGACGGCACGGCCTCGAACGAGTAGGCCACGGGGCTCAGGAACAGCACGAACTGCGTGAAGAGCGGCGTGAGGTAGTTGACGTCGCGGTACGACACCGAGATGGACGACAAGACCAGCGAGAGCCCCACCGCGAGGGCGATCGCCAGGAGGAGCCAGAACGGCAGCGTCACCATCTGGGACGAGTAGCCGACGCCGGACACCGCGAGCAGGAACAGCATCACCCCGAAGCTGATGAGCGTGCTCAACAGCGTCGACGCGAGCGTCGACAGGGGCACGGCCACGCGCGGGAAGTAGATCTTCGTGATGAGCGCCGCATTGGCCGTCAGGCTCGTCGCGGCGCTCGACAGCGAGTTGGCGAACAGGTTCCAGGCCAGCAGCCCGGCGTAGGAGAACACGAAGTAGGGCACTCCACCCGTCGGGAGGTCGGCGACGCGCCCGAAGACGAAGCTGAAGAGGCCGGCCGAGACGATCGGTCCCGCGAACACCCACAGCGTCCCGAGCGCGGTCTGGCGGTACCGGGTCGTGATCTCGCGGCGCCCGAGGAGCACCACGAGCTGGCGGTAGCGCCAGAGCTCACGGAGGTCGGGGAACCACCGCCGGCGAGCGTCGATGCGCAGTCGCCGCGCCGGCGAGCCGGACGCCAGCGTCGACGAGCTCATGGTGCAAATCTACTGCGGGACCAGGGCGGGACCCGTTGCCAAGGCCGCCAGGAGCCCAGGGTGTGCTGGACGTCGCGCACCGAGTCGAGTCCGCGTGCCGCCAGGAACGAGTCGAGCCGGTCCCGCTGCTCCCGCTTGGCGTAGCCCCGCCCCACCGGCCCGAGGTGGCGGATCGGAACGGCGTCGATGATGCCGAGCCGTGCACCCCCACGCTCGAGCGCGGTCCACTCGAGCTCGAGCCCCCAGCCCATCGTGTGCTCGGGAGGGAACGGCAGCACGCGCCCGGCCCAGCGGCGGTGGACGGCGAAGACGGGACCGATCTCCACCCAGGTCGTGCGCCGCGCCACGCTGAGCGGTCGTCGCACGGTGATCCCGTGCTCCCGGTGACTGCGTTCGACGTGTGCGGGTTGCACGAACTCGAGGCCGGCCGCTTCGGCGATCGCCACGAGGTCGTCGATCGACCCCGGCGCGAACAAGAAGTCGTCGTCGGCCACCACGACCCAGTCGAACCGGTCCAGCGCATCCGGCGCCCCGAGCCCCCCAACCAAGGTGTTGAGCAGCGGGAACTTGGCTCCGCTCCCGACCCCGACGGTGTGCGCCGCGAGCGCCGGGGCCACCTCGTCGAGCGCCCAGCAGCGAACGGTCCACCCCTGGGGCGCGACCTCGTCGGCGAGCCGGATCACGTTGCGCGCGTTCCGGGCGCGGTACACGCACAGCAGCAGCCCCGAACGGGTGCGAACCGCATCCGGCGGGCCTGGGGGGCCCGGCGGGCGCGACGCGCCGAGACGTCGTGCTCGCACGACCGCTCGCGTGAGGGCGGCGAACGGTGCCGCCGCCGCGGCCCGCGGGAAGTCGGCCCACCGCTTCGCCAGCTTCCGAGCCCTGCGGCCTGTCAGCCGCCACGTCCCCACGGTCGCGTCCCGGGGCCGGAGGCGGTGGTACGCCGCCCGAGCGCGCGGCCCCGCGAGTGCACCGGCGACGAGGAGCCACCGGCGGACGCTGCGGGGATCCCGCACGAGCCCGCGGGCGCACCAGCGCACCGCCGGACCCCACTCCCCCGCCCTGAGCCGGTACCACCCGAGCCGCGACTCGTACTGCGCGTGGATCGCGCGTCGCGCTCGGAGCTCCGGCCCGTGCGCGACGAGGGTGCGCTCCATGTCGTCCGCGATCCCCGCCCACTGCCGGCTCGCCCGGACGCCGTCGTGCTGGGTCAAGCGGTACAGCGGCTCGTCGAGGCCCTCGATGGACGCCGCGCGCACCAGCCGGAGGGCGAAGTCGTCGGCATCCCAGTCCCGCAGCCGCGGATCCCAACCGCCGATGGCCCTCACCACCTCCGTCAGCATCACGAGCGAGTTCTTCGCCCGGAGCTCGCTGAGCCGCTCACGGAAGCACGGCTCCCCCCGGCGCCGGGTCGGGGGGTCCCAGCGACCCTGCTCGGTCCCGTCGGGAGCCACGAGCGCGAGCGCGGTCATCACGGCCACGGGGGCGGGGAGATCCGAGGACCGGGCGGCGTCGAGCGACCGTTCCAGCATCTCGGGAACGAGCTCGTCGTCGTCGTCGAGGAACGTCACCCAGTCGCCTCGGGCCAGCGCCAACCCGTCGTTGCGGGCGACGCACATGCCGCCCGAGACCTCGCGCCTGGCGATCCGAACCCGCGGGTCCTCGAACGGCAGGGAGACCGGCGGCGACGAGCCGTCGTCGACGACGACGACCTCGACGCCGGTGAGCGTCTGCGCGAGCGCGCTCCTCACCGCGCGCGCCGCGTCGTCGGGTCGGTCGTGGGTCGTGACCACCACGGTCACGCGCGGTGCATCCGGCGCGGGCGGGGAGTGATTCCCGGTTGGTGCGCGATCGGTCATCGGCCGGGTTCGACCGTCCGCCCCATGTGACCGAGCCACGCGTCCCGGATCGCGAGCAGGTTCAGCCGCAGGTGTCGCAGCGAGAGGCCGGGGTCACGCACGAGGTTGACGAGCGGCTTGGCGATCCCGACGACCAACGTCACCCGGAGCGCCGTCAGGTGGGCACGGTCGGATCGAAGGATCGCCACGAGGTTGCGCAGGCTGTAGTAGCGCCGCCAGCTCACGTCGCCGAGCCTCCGCGACGGCGTGTACCGCCGCGCGAGCATGCCCTGCGCCTCACGCCGCGCGTGCCAGATCGGCCCCGGGACGTACAGCGTGAAGCCCGCCGAGCGCAGGCGGAGCCCGAACTCGAGCTCCTCGAAGCCGAAGAACAGGTCCTCGCGCATCACCCCG
>BTUT01000051.1:0-11499 GCA_045862935.1 Acidimicrobiia bacterium | reverse complement strand
GGCCGCGGCGAGAAGACGAACGTGTAGGCAGAGTCGTACGCGGCGGCGTCCACCACCTCCAGGGTCCGCTCGAAGTCGGCGTCGGTCTCGCCGGGGAACCCCACGATGAGGTCCGTCGTCACCGCGAGATCCGGGATCGCGGCCCGGGCGCCGGCGAGCTTCTCGAGGTAGCGCGCCGACGTGTAGCCCCGGTGCATCGCCGCGAGGACCCGATCGCTGCCGGATTGCAGCGGGAGGTGGAGGTGCTCGCACACCGTCGCGCACTCGCGGATCGCGGCCACGGTGTCGGGACGCAGGTCCTTGGGATGCGGGGACGTGAAGCGGACGCGACGGATCCCGGGTACGGCGTCGACCGCCCGGAGCAGATCGGCGAACTGCGGCCGGATCTGGCCGGCCCCCAGGTCGCGCCCGTAGGAGTTGACGTTCTGGCCGAGGAGGGTGATCTCGGTCACCCCGTCGGCCGCGAGTGCCTCGACCTCACGGACCACGTCCCCGACCCGGCGACTCACCTCCCGGCCGCGCACGATGGGCACGATGCAGAAGGTGCACGAGTTGTCGCACCCGATCTGGATCGTGACCCAGGCCGAGTGCGCATGCTCGCGACGGGCCGGCAGCGCGGAAGGGTAGGCCTCGTGCTCCTCGACGATCTCGAGGACCGCCCCCTCGACCCGAGCCCGCTCCAGCAGCGCCGGGGCGCGGGCCAGGTTGTGCGTGCCGAACACCACGTCGACGTGCGGCGCACGGGTCTGGATGAGCTCACGATCCTTCTGCGCGAGACACCCACCCACCGCGATCTGCAGCTCGGGGCGGCGCGTCTTCAGCGACTTCAGGTGGCCCAGGTGGCCGTAGAGCTTGTCGTCGGCGTTCTCACGGACGCAGCAGGTGTTGAGCACCACGACGTCCGCCGACTCCGGATCTGCGGCCGCCACCATCCCCTGCTCCGCCAAGAGCCCGGCGATGCGCTCCGAGTCGTGCTCGTTCATCTGGCACCCGAAGGTGCGCACGAAGTAGCGGCGCGGGTCGCTCACGGCGAGAGAGTCTACGAGGGTGCTCCGGCGCGTAGCTTCCGGGCCGTGGACGTGACCGTGGCCGGATTCGTCGTCGCCGCGGCGGTCATCATCCTGGGCTCGATCGTGCAGGGCACCATCGGCTTCGGGCTGAACCTGCTCTCGGCACCGTTCATCGCCATCGCGATCCCCGAGGCGATCCCTGTGGTGCTGGTGATGGTCGCCTGGCCCATCGGCGGGGTGACCGCGCTCCGTGAGCACCACGCCCTCGACCGGTTCGCGCTCCGGTGGATGCTCCTCGGGGCGGTCCCGGGGACGCTCGTCGGCCTCTGGATCATCCACCTCGCCTCGGCCTCGACCCTCGGGGTGATCGTGGGCGTGACCACCCTGGCGGGGGTGACCGCGACGGTGCTGAGCCCGCCGATCCCGGTCAACCGTGCGACCGCGTGCTCGGCCGGCCTCATCGGCAACATCACCGGCACCGCGGCATCGGTGGGCGGGCCTCCCGTGGCCCTGCTCTTCCAACACCGGGGCGGCTCGGTCATCCGGTCGACGCTCGGCGCGTACTTCGCCGTGAGCGCCACGCTCTCGGTCGTCGGCTACGCAGCCGCCGGTGAGGTCACCGTCGAACGCTTCCTCCTCACCGTCGCGCTGCTCCCCGCGATGCTGCTCGGCGCCTGGCTGAGCAAGCACTTCCACGTGTTCGTCGACGCCGGCTGGCTGCGCCCCGCGGTGCTCGTGCTCTCGTCGCTCGCCGGCCTGATCGCCATCCTGCGCGGCGTCCTGTAGCTGACCGACCATGTGGCCTCCAGGCCCACGGAGCGCCCCACGGTCACGTGCTCGGGTTGGAGAGGGACGGGTGCAGCGGCGTGCAGCTCCGGCGCGTCACGGCGCGGGTCCCGGTGGACCCGCGCCGCTCGCCAAACGGTCGGCCGCGCGCCCTCAGTCGAGGCTGATGGGCTCGTCGTCGGCTTCGGTCATCCCGTCGGTGAGGTCGCCCTCGCCGGCTCCACCCTCACCATCGACGATGCCCGCCGCAACCTTGACCTTCTCCATGATCTCCACCATGAGGTCGAGGTTCTCGGCGAGGAACGCCTTGACGTTCTCGCGGCCCTGCCCGAGCTGCTCACCCTCGTAGGTGAACCACGCCCCCGACTTCTTCACGATGCCGAGATCGACCGCGACGTCGAGCAGTGAACCCTCGCGGCTGATGCCCTTGCCGTACATGATGTCGAACTCTGCTTGCTTGAACGGGGCACTGACCTTGTTCTTCACCACCTTCACCCGCGTGCGGTTGCCGGTGATCTCCGCGCCGTCCTTGATGGACTCGATGCGGCGGATGTCGAGGCGCACCGACGAGTAGAACTTCAGTGCCCGTCCACCCGGGGTCGTCTCGGGTGAGCCGAACATCACGCCGATCTTCTCGCGCAGCTGGTTGATGAAGATGCAGATCGTGCGGGAGCGGTTGAGGTTGGCCGTGAGCTTGCGCAACGCCTGGCTCATCAGACGGGCCTGGAGGCCGACGTGGGTGTCGCCCATCTCGCCCTCGATCTCGGCCCGGGGCACGAGCGCGGCGACGGAGTCGATCACCACGACGTCGAGCGCGCCCGAGCGGATCAGCATGTCGGCGATCTCGAGGCCCTGCTCACCGGTGTCGGGCTGGGAGATGTAGAGGTCGTCGACGTTGACGCCGATGGCCTGCGCGTACTGCGGGTCCATCGCGTGCTCGGCGTCGATGTACGCGCACACGCCGCCGTTGCGCTGCGCCTCGGCCACCACGTGCATGGCGAGCGTGGACTTCCCCGACGACTCCGGCCCGAAGATCTCGACCACCCGGCCGCGGGGCAGGCCCCCGATACCGAGGGCGAGGTCGAGGGCGAGCGCCCCGGTGGGGATCGCCTCGACCCCGACGCTGGTCTTCTCGCCCAGCCGCATGATGGAGCCCTTGCCGAACTGCTTCTCGATCTGTCCCATGGCCATCTCGAGTGACTGCTGACGGTCCACTGTTCCTCCAAGTCCCTGGCGGGATCCCCGTCCAAGTCCCTGGGCGGGGTTGCGTGTGTCGGTCGGGGAAGCTGCTCGGCGGAACCTACGACGGGGGTGTGACGGTCATGCCGGGAGCAGCTGCACCACGTGCTGCGAACCACACCCGTGAAGTTCCAGACGTGAGAGTACCGAACACCCGTTCGGGATGCAAGCACTCGGCGGATCCCCTCCGGCAGGCTCAGCCGACCGGCCAGAGCTCCACGTCGCTCGCCGGCGCCGAGCTCCGGAGGGGTGCGCCGACGCACCGCACGGTCAGCCGCCGAGCGGGAACCGCTCCACGACCTCGTGGACCGCACCGCCGGGACGGGTGTCGCTGCTCACGAGCACGATCTCGTCGACCGGCCACGGGCCGCCGATCGGATGCGTGCCGATGGCGCCCACCGGCGCGCGCAGGTCGCGCGCTCGTGGCGAACGGGCAACGGTGAGATGGGGGTGGAAGGGCCGCTCCTCCGCCGGGAACCCGGCCGTCACGCAGGCGCGCTCGGCGGCCTCGGCCAGCTCGGCCACGGCCCCGCCGTCCGCGAGCCCGACCCACAGCACGGACCCGCGGCGCGGCTCCGGGAACGCTCCGGCACCGACGAGCTGCACGGTACCGACCGGCGGCACCGGCGAGACCGAGGCGCGGAGCCCGGCCACGAGCTCGTCGAGGTCGGACACGGCCCCGAGGAACCGCAGCGTGACGTGGATCTGGTCGCGCCGGCACCAGCGGAGCTGCGGGTCGAGATCCCTCGCCTCTCCCAGCCGTGACCCCAGCGCGTCGAGCACCCGCGACGGTGGGAGCACCGCCACGAACGCTCGGCGAAGTGACGTCACCCCGGGCGGATCGAGGCCAGGCGCATGCGGAGCAGGTTCAGCACCGTGATCGTGGAGAACTGCCGGATCCGCTCTCGGTCGAACGGCAGCCGGGCCGACACGGCCTCGGTCTCGTGGCCCGGCACGGCGATCGCGTACCAGACCGTCCCGACCGGCTGGCCCTCCTGCTCCGTGGGACCAGCCACGCCGGTGATCCCGATGCCCACGTCGGCACCGAGCACCCGCTGCGCAGCCTCGGCCATCTCCTGGGCGCACTCCCCCGAGACGATCTTCTCCGCCGTCACGCCCAGCACGGTGCGCTTCACCTCGGTCGCATAGGACGCGATCGACCCCCGGTACACGTCCGACGCGCCGGCGACGTTGGCGAGACGCGCACCCACCAGGCCGCCGGTGAGCGACTCCGCGACGCCGAGGGTCCAGCCGCGCTCGCGGCAGGCGTCGAGCACCACCGACTCCATCGTGCCGTCGTCGACGGCGAAGACCAGCTCACCCAACACCGCGCGCAGCTCGGCGTCTTCGGCGTCGAGGAGCTGCTTCGCTTCCTCCTCCGTCGCACCCTTGGCCGTCATGCGCACGTAGAGGCCCTCGATCCCTCGTGCGAGGAACGCGATCGTCGGATTGCTCTGCGCGTCCACCCGGTGGGCGATCATCTCGGCGAGCGCCGACTCCGACGTGCCCCACGTCTTCAGCGATCGGGACCGGATCACCGACTGCTCACCCGATCGCGCGAGGAGGTCGGGCAGCACCTGGTCCTTCACCATGCGCTGCATCTCGTGCGGGACGCCCGGCACCGCGTACACGACGCGTGCGCGCCCGTCGGCGTGGGTGAACTCGGCGCGGATGCCGGGTGCCGTGCCGATCGGGTTGGGGATCGCGGCCGCGCCGATGGGGATGTCGGCCTGGCGCAGGTTGTTGTCGGTCATCTCACGCGCCCGCGACCCGAAGACCCGCTTGATGTCCTCGATGAGCTCCTCCCGCCGCTCGAGACCCACGCCCATCACCTCGGCGATGGCCTCCCGGGTCACGTCGTCGGGCGTCGGCCCGATCCCGCCGCACACGACCACCGCGTCCGCCTCGGCGAGCAGGTCCCGCAGGGCCTTCACCATGCGGGCGAGGTTGTCGCCGACCTTGCGGTGGTCGTAGGTGTCGATGCCCGCCTCCGCGAGCTGCTCGCCGATCCACGACGAGTTCGTGTCGACGATCTGCCCGAGGAGCAGCTCGGTTCCGATGGCGAGGACGTCACAGCGCATCCGCAGGACTCTACGGTGCGCGGCCCGGTTCACGCGGGGGCCGTGCCGGGCCCTGGGCCGGGCCCTGGGCCGCGCCACCGGCCGCCGATCGCGCGGCGTTCACGACGAGGTCGACGCCCGACACGACCGTCATCACGACGGCGACCCACAGCGCAGCGTCCGCGATCCAGGGCGTGTCGGCGGTCGGCGGGAACAGCGCCACCGCCACCGCGAAGAACTGCACGTTCGCCTTCCACTTCCCGAGGATGCGGGCGGGCATCGAGATGCCGCGCCGCGCGGCGACGGAGCGGTACACCGAGACCAGGATCTCCCGGGCCGCGATGATCCCCACCGGCCACCAGGAGAAGTCGCCCCGGGCGGCGAGCGCGAACAGTCCGCCGAGCACGAGCACCTTGTCGGCCAGCGGGTCGAGGAAGGCCCCCGAGCGCGTGGTGCCGTCGCGCCGTGCGAGCCACCCGTCGAGCCAGTCGGTGACCCAGAGCACGAACCAGCCGGTGAACGTGGTCCACGACTCCGATCCCGGCTCGCCGTCGTGGATCATCATCAGCACCGGGATCGTGAAGAGCAGCCGCACGAGCGTGACGACGTTGGCGGGCGTCCGGATCGCATCCGGTCCGAAGCGCCGCACCGGCCGGCCCGGTCCCTCCGGCGGCGGTGTGGCCTGCCCAGGCGCGCCGGGGCTCGGTGCCGGCGACTGGCTCATCGGATCCCGCGCACGGCGAGCACCGGACGCACGGTGAGATCGGGACCCGCCGCGCCCGTGGCCACGGCGTCCACGAGGGAGCCGGGCCGGGGCACCGGTGCGTCGCCGGACTCGACGTGCACCACGCCGTCGATCTCGGGTGCCTCACGATGCGTGCGGCCCACCGCACGGCCGTCCACCACCGCGTCGATCAGCACCTCGAGCACCTCGCCCGACGAGCACAGCGCGTCGCGAGTCGCTCGCGTGATCGTGCTCTGGCGCTCGTCGCACTCGCGGATGCGCTCGCCCACCAAGGCGACGTCGACCCGATCGCCCAGCGTCGACGCGGGCGTCCCGTCCTCCGGGGAGAACGCGAAGAAGCCTGCCCAGTCGAGCGCCGCGTCGTCGAGGAAGTCGAGGAGCCGGTCGTGATCGGCCTCGGTCTCACCGGGGAACCCGACGATGAACGAGGACCGGAACGCCGCGCGCGGCTCGCGGTCGCGGATGTCGGAGATCGTGTGCAGGAAGCGATCGCCGCTCCCCCACCGCGCCATGCGCGCGAGGAGGGAGCGCGAGGGGTGCTGGAGCGACAAGTCGAAGTACGGAACGACGGTGGGGACCTCGAGCATCGTCGCCACGAGCGGGTCCTTCACCTCCGACGGGTAGAGGTACAGCAGCCGCACCCGCGCGAGCCCGGCACCGGACAGCTCGGCGTCGAGTCGTCGCAGCAGCGGAGCGAGCGCGCCGGGCTCGCCCACGTCGCGCCCGTACCAGGCGAGGTCCTGAGCCACGAGCACCAGCTCGCGCACCCCGCCCTCCACGAGCTCGCGGGCCTCGCGAACGATCGCGTCGGGAGCGCGAGACCGCTGCTTGCCCCGGAACGACGGGATCGCGCAGAACGCGCACGCACGGTCACAGCCCTCGGCGATCTTGAGGCAGGCCCAGGGCGCCGTCGGCGCAGCGCGTGGGAGCTCGAGCAGATCGCGCACGCCGAGCGGGTTCGCCGTGCCCGGTCCCGTGGACCCGGCGCGCGTGGGACCCAGCGTGACCTCGGCGATCGCGCCGGCACCGGCGAAGCCCACGACCGCGTCGGCTTCGGGCAGCGCCTCGGCGAGATCGTGCCCGTAGCGCTCCGCCAGGCATCCGGTCACCACGAGCCGGGCCCCGTCACGGCGCAGGTCGGCGAGCGCGAGGATCGTGTCGATCGACTCGCGCCGCGCTTCCTCGATGAACGCGCACGTGTTGACGACGACGACGTCGGCCTGCTCGACGTCGTCGGTGGGCGTGAGCCCGTCGGCACCGAGCCCCGCGGCGATCTTGTCGGAGTCCACCACGTTCTTCGGGCAGCCGAGCGTCACCAGGTGGAAGCGACCGGCCACGGGCCAATCGTACCGGCCTCCCCGAAGCCCGCCCGGGGTGGCGCCGTCCGTGATCGCCGGGCGCGCCAGCGCGAGTTCAGCGCGCTTGGCGGGACTGGGCTCGACGCAACGCGCCCTCGACGAGGAGGACCAGGGTCTCCTGCACGTGCGACTTGCGACGCGCGTCGCACAGCACGACGGGCGTGCTCGCGGGGACGTGCAACGCCTCGCGCACCGCGCGAGGGTGATGGGTCGCGATCCCGTCGAAGAGGTTGCAGGCCACCACGAAGGGCACGTCGAGCGCCTCGAAGTAGTCGACCGCGGCGAAGCAGTCCTCGAGCCGTCGGGTGTCGACGAGCACCACCCCTCCGATCGAGCCGCGCGCGAGCTCGTCCCACATGAACCAGAAGCGGTCCTGTCCGGGCGTGCCGAACAGGTACAGCACCATGTCGGGACCGATGGTGATGCGCCCGAAGTCCATGGCGACGGTGGTGCCGGTCTTGTGCTCCACGACGCCCGGGTTGTCGATGCCGAGGCTCTCGACCGTGATCTGGGCCTCCGTCCGCAGGGGGTCGATCTCGGAGATCGCCCCGACGAACGTCGTCTTGCCCACGGCGAAACCGCCGGCCACGACGATCTTCATGGCGACCGGGACCGAGCGCGCCCGGCGGGCGCGCGCGAAGCCCGTTCGGTGCAGGCGGTCAGAGAGCACGGATTCCATCGAGCAGCCTCTCGAGGAGCACGACGTCGGCGCCGGCGCCGGTCGAACCCGTCTCCACGGCGACCAGACCGACCGAGACCAGGTCGCCGACGAGCACCCGCGTGACGCCGAGCGGCAGCGCGAGGAAGACCGCCACCTCGGCGACCGACGTGGCGGTCTGGCAGCGTTCGACGATGCGGCGGGCCTCGGGCGTGGCGGCCCGATCGAGGCGTGACGGGGGCACGAGGGAGCGGACCTGGGCCTCCAACGCGTACGTCGCGTCGGGCCCCCGCGTGCGGCCCTGGGTGAGGACGTAGGGCCGCACGATCCGCGGCACCGCGGGCGCGCTCGGCGGCGGCGCCACGGGCCGGACATCGGGCGCGCGCGGGTCGTGGTCCATGTCAGCGCGGGAGGGAGGTCTGGAGCTCGGCGACGAGCGCGGGGGTCAGGGCCGAAGCGCACCGCTCGACGAGGACGGCCATCTCGTAGCCGATGAGGCCGACGTCGCACGGACGCCGCGCCGAGACCGTGAGCACCGACGCCTCGCTCACGCTCATCACGAAGAGGATCGCGTGCTCGAACTCGACGATGACCTCGTGGACGGCTCCCCCACCGAGCGGTCCCGACGCACCCTTCGCGATGCTCTGGAGCCCGGCGGCGACGGCCGAGAGGCGGTCCGCCGCGATCCGATCGAGCCCGTCCGACATCGCGATGAGGAGCCCATCGGACGACACGACCGCGGCCTCTTCCACGCCGGGGACACCGGCGACGAAGTTCGAGACCAGCCAGTTCAGGTTCCGGGCCTCGGTGCTGAGGCGGATCACCGTCGTTCCTCCGCATCCACGGAGCTCGAAGTTCCGTCCGCCGGGGACTCGGCGCCCCGGCCGTCACGGATTCCCCGCAGGTGCCGGGTGAGGAGGTCGTGCACCCGCTCCGGGCGAGGCCGCGGGTCCGGCGCGGTTCGGGTGTCGGCATCGGCCGACGAGTCCGAGGCGGCCGCCGGACGGTGCGAGAGATGGGTGCCCGGTGAGCGGCGGGGCAGACCGGCCGGATCGCTGCCGCTGAGCGCGGAGGAACCCGGATTCCGGTGCGGCAGCGGATCGGGCGGACTCACCTCGCCGAACGACGATGACGACGAGCCGTTCACCCGCGGGAAGCCGGCGGGGTGCGCAACGGGCGGAGCGGCCGGAGGCACACCGACCCCCGGATCGAAGGCGCGCGGGACCACCAGCGGCTCGGACCAACCCCTCATCGGCTCACCCGTCGGCGCCGACCACGCAACCTCTTCGGCCGGCATCGACACCACGGGCTCCGCGGGACCCGGGTCCACGGTGACCACCGGAGCCGGCACCACGGGCTCCTCGACGACGGGGTCCGCCACCGCCACGGGAGCGACCGGGTACGCCGCGGGCGACATCGGGGACGGCGGCGCCTCGGATCGCGTCTCGGGCGGAGCCGCCGGCGGCGCCGTGGGGGCCGCGGCCGGGGACGGAGCGGGCGCGTGCTCGGGCTTCGGCGCCTGGGTGAGCACCGTCGACGGCAAGGCGATGATCGCGGTCACCCCGTTGCTCGCCGCGCGCCGGAGCTGCACGCGGATCCCGTAGCGGATCGCGAGATGTGCGACCACGTGCAGACCGAGCGTGCGCGACAGGGCCAGCCCGGGGGGTGGCGGCTGCTGGAGCAACGCGTTGGCCGCCGCGAGGCGCTGGTCGTCCATGCCGATGCCCTCGTCGGTGATCGAGACGACGAACCGGCGCTCCGCGAGCATCCCGGCGACCACCACCGGCGAGCCGGGTGGTGAGAACGCCGTGGCGTTCTCCAACAGCTCCGCCAGGATGTGGGTCACGTCCGCGACGGCGTTGCCCGCGACCGCGACCTCACCCTCGAACCCCACGAAGTTGACGCGCGCGAAGTCGGCGATCTCCCCACTCGCGGCGCGCACCACGTCCAGGATCGGGATGGACTCCGTCCACTGGCGCGCGGTGCCGGCACCGGCGAGCACGAGCAGGCTCTCGGCGTTGCGGCGCATGCGGGTGGCGAGATGGTCGAGCTCGAAGAGCGACGCGAGCTGATCGGGATCCTCGGCGTGCGCCTCCAGGACGTCGAGCACGCCGATCGGGCGGTCGACGCGCGACTGGTTGCGCCGGGCCAGGTTCACGTACAGGTCGCCGATGCCCTTGCGGAGGAGCGCGGACTGCTCCTCGGCGACCCGGACCGTCGTCTCCTGGATCGTGTTGAAGGCCTGGGCGAGCGCGCCGATCTCGTCCCTCGACTCGACCGACAGGGGGGAGATCGGTCCGGTCGCGGCCGCCCCGCCCCGTTGCAGGGTGTCCACGAGGTGCGGGAGCTGGTTCTCGGCGACGTCGCGCGCGGCCACGGTGAGGCTGTGCAGCGATCGGTTGACCGAGCGGACCATCACCCAGGCGAGCACGAGGACGGTGAGGACCAACGCCGAGACGCCGAGTCCGTACACGAGCACGGCGCGCAGCGCGTCCTCCTCGAGGGCCGCCGCCTTCACGTCGACGCCGCGCTGCACGCTCGCGATCGCCGCGGAGTAGACCTCCTGTCGGTCCTGCCACGCTCGGGAGTACTCGGTCGGCGAGATCGCGGCCTTCGGAAACGCGGTCGCGGTCGCCTGGGCAGCCGTGCGGAACGGGTCCTCGCGCAGACGTTCGCGAGCACGGAGGAACGCGCTGCGTGCCTCGGGCGACGCCGAGCCGAGGAACGCGTCGAGGGCCGCGTCCTGGGACTCCACCGCCGCGACCCAGTCGGTGTACTGCGTCGACGAGCCCGACACCAGGTACGGGAGGACCACCATCGCCTCGCGGGCATGACCCGCCTGCTCGCGCCGCAGGCTCACGATCCCGAGGAGGGCGTCGGAGAGCTGACGGTCGTCGACGTCACGAGCGAGACGCGCCGAGACATCGATCGTCTCGTCGGTGAGGCCCGCATAGCGCTCGGCGAACGCCACCGGGAGACCCGCTCGCTCGTCCGCCTGACGCCGGAGGGTCCCGAGCTGCCCGAGGCGCTCGTCCAGCGCCCGCCATGCCCGGCGCGTCCCCGCGGACACGTCGTCGGGCGACAGGGCGCGCCCTGCGGCCTCGACCTCGGTCACCGCACGGTCCGTCGTGTCGCGCGCCTCGTCGAGCTGGACCGCCACCGCGGGATCGGCCTTCGCCGCCACCGCCCACGTGGTCAGGACACCCTCGTCCTGGAGGGCCTCGTCCACGTGGCCGAGCGCGGCGTTCGGCAGGCGGAGCCGGCCGTACTCCCGCTGGTCCTCGAGATCGGCGATCCGGTTGGCCATCCCGAACCCCGCGAAGCCCAGGATCACGAACAGCGGCACGCTGACGACCAGGATCAGCTTGCTGCGGAGCGGAAGTCTGGCGAGCACGGACGTCCCCCGTGGGGCAGAACGGACCCCGGACGGTCGCCCGGCGTTCCCTACCCTGTCGGCAACGCCGTTTCCCCACTTGAGCGGGAACGAACCCCGGGGATCACTCCTCCACCAGGGCGCCCTTCGCCTCCATACCCCGGGTCGGCTCCCGGGCGCCCAACCCCGCGCCCCACCCGGGGATCACTCCTCCACCAGGGCGCCCTTCGCCTCCATACCCCGGGTCGGCTCCCGGGCGCCCACCAGGGA
>BTUT01000050.1:0-11602 GCA_045862935.1 Acidimicrobiia bacterium | reverse complement strand
GTCGGCCACGATCACCGGACGGTCGAGGCCCGCCGCGTCGAGATCGTGCCGGGTGATCGCGTGGCCGGCGCCCAAGAGGTCGATCCCCTGACAGCGAACCCAGGCCGCGCCGGGCTCGGCCGTCGCCTGCGCGCGGATCGCGTCGACGAGCGCGCCGCGATCCGCGACGTCGCGTACGTCGTGCCAGCACGGGTGCAGCGCCGCGATCGAGAGATGGTTGTGGGCGTCGACGAACCCGGGGACGAGCGTCGCGCCGCGCAGCTCCACGGTCTCGTCGACGGGGGCGGCGCGATCGTGCAGCAGCTCTCGGGGCCCAACCGCTTCGATGCGCTCGCCGGCGACGATCAGCACCTCGGCACGAGGCTGCCGGGGGTCCATCGTGTGGATCGATCCGCCGGTGAACGCGCGCCGCACGGCGGCTACCCGTCGTGTGCGGAGGCTGTGCGGGGCGCCGGGGGCGCGGCGGGCGCCGCCGTGGAGGCCGAGCTCGCCGTGTCGGTCTGGACTCGGCCGACGAGGCAGGCGCGGAGCGCGAACAGCGACGGGAACCCCACGGCGAGGGTCTGCAGCGCCCAGCGCCCGGCGTCGTCCGCGAGACCTGCGCGCCGCGCCGCGCCGTAGGCGTACGCGGCTTCCACGGCGTGCGTCGCCACCGCGGCGACGAAGACGACTCGAAGCGCGCGCGACCCCGTACGCCTCGCAACGAGGCCGTTCACCACGAGTCCTCCGAGGTTCGACACCCACCACGCCGGGGCGACGGCCACGAACGTCGGGTGGAGGCTCATGCGGGCACGAAGAGCGGGGCGACGACGGAGCCGTCGACGCCGGTGAACGAGATCTCGCGGAAGGTCACCCGTACGGGCATGTCGAAGTCGAGGTCGGCCGGGGCGCAATCGACCATGCGGGTCGGCACGCGGATGCCGGGGTCCTCGTCGAGGGCCACCAGCGCGGGGACGAACGGGACCAGGTCGGCGAACTGCGGCAGGAAGGGATGGGTGACCACGACCCAGGAGAACAACGTCGCGCGGCCGCTCATCGCGGTCCAGGTGTAGGGCTCGCCGCCGCAGTGCGGGCAGGTCTCCTTCGGGTACCACCGGAACCGCCCGCAGGTGTCGCAGGCGGGGATGGTCAGCTCGCCGCGCGCTGCGCCGGCCCAGAACTCCGCCGTCAGCGGCCAGGTGAGGTCGGGCAGCGGGAACGCCGCCCGGGTGATCTTGGCGTCGATGCGGTGCTCGGCCATCAGCGGGCCCTGTGGAGCACGAGGGTCGAGGCCTGCGGGCCCGTGTACCCGCCGTACACGCCGATCTCGCAGCCGGCGACCTGGGCCGCGGCTTCCCCGCGCAGCTGGCGCACCACCTCCACCACGTGCGAGATCCCGAGGACGTACGCGTGCGAGAGCATCCCGCCGTGGGTGTTCGTGGGCAGCGTCCCGGCGTCGAAGCGGAGCGCGTCCCCCGCGACGAACGGGCCCCCGGCGCCCTTCTCGCAGAACCCGCTGTCCTCGATCTGCATCAGCGTGACGATCGTGAACGGGTCGTAGCAGGTGAAGAGATCGACGTCCGCGGGCGTGATCCCCGCCATCGCGAACGCGGCGGGCGCGGAGAAGACCGCGGGCGTCGAGGTGAACGCCGGCTGCTGCGCCCAGTGCGTGCCCGTGGACGAGTGCCCGAGGCCGACGCCCGCGACGATCGCCGGGGGCTTGGGTCGGTCGGCCGCCCGGTCGAGCGTGGTCATGATGTAGGCCCCGCCGCCGTCGGAGATGAGGCAGCAGTCCTCCTTGCGGAACGGCTCGACGAACTTCGGCGACGCGAGGTACTGCTCCATCGAGAGCGGCTTGTCGCGCATGACCGCCTCGGGGTTGAGGTTCGCGTGGTGCCGGCAGGCCACCGCGATCGCGCCGAGCTGCTCCTCGGTCGTCCCGAAGTCGTGCATGTGGCGACGGGCGATCGTCGCGAAGTACACGGGCTGGGGGAACCACCCGAGCGGGATCTCGAGGTTCTGCTTGAACAGGTCCTGGGCGTGGGACTCGCCGGGTCCACCCGTCATGTCGGAGCGCTGGGTGGCCCACGCGACCCCGAACGTGTTGAGCACGAAGCGGGCCTTGCCCGCGCGCAGGGCCTCGGCGGCGTAGTAGGGCGCGACGGCCGCACCGGTCATCCCGCCGCCCCGGCGCGACTCCCAGATGTCGTGACTCGTGCCGAAGTGCTCGTGGAATGCCGCGACATCGAACTGCTCGGGCATCCCGACGTACATCAGGCCGTCGATGTCGGTCGGTGCGAGCCCCGCGTCGTCGAGTGCCCGCTCGACCGCCTGACCGACGATCGCCTTCGTGGTCCTGCCCGACGCCTTCGACATGTCGGAGTCACCGACCCCGCAGATCGCGACCTCGCCGCGCATGTCGGCGAGGTCGCTCGCGTACCCCCACTCGTCGGGCGGGGCGTTCGCCCGGTCCACGCGGTCACGCACCCCGCACGGCTTCGCCGATGATCCCGGCGTCACGCAGGCGGGACAGCTCCCCGGCGTCGAGGCCCAGGATGCCGCCGAGGATCTCGTCGTTGTGCTGGCCCAACGTCGGCGCGGGGCGTCGCAGCCAGGGTGCCGGGTTCCCGGCGAACCGCCACGGGGCGTTCGGGAGGTGGATCGGGCCGGTGACGGGGTGGTCCTCGACCTCGAAGAAGCCGCGGTGGTCGAGCTGGGGGTTGAACCGGATGTCGCGCGGGTCGCACACGTACCCCGCCGGGACTCCCGCCGCGCAGAGCACCTCGGAGAGCCGGCGTGCGTCCTGATCGGCCGTCCACTCGGCGAGACGTGCGTCGATCGCGTCGTGTGCCGCGCGCCGGCCGGCAGCGGTCGCGAGCGCAGGATCGGCCATCCAGGCCGGGTCGCCCATCACCGCACGGAGCGCGTCCCACTGCGCGTCGGTGGCGATCGCGATCGCGATCCACTCCTCGATGCCCGCGGTGGCGTACACGTTCTGTGGCGCGCTCACGGGGCCACGATTGCCGTCACGGGTGAGAAGGGTGCCCGACGCGCCGAACTCGACGAGCACCTCGGCCGCCGCGTTGAGGGCGGCTTCGATCATCGTGACCTCGACGAGGCGACCGTCTCCGGTGCGCTCGGCCTCGCGGAGCGCGAGGAGGGTGGCGAACACCGCGTGGGCCGCGGCGAGCGGGTCGCACGCCCCGCGCGGGAGCACGGGCGGACCGTCGGTCCACCCGGTCACCCAGGCCATGCCGGTGATGGACTCCATCGTCTGGGCGAAGCCCGTGCGCTCCCGCCACGGCCCGTCGAGCCCGTAGGCGGGCATGCGGGTCACCACGAGGCGAGGGTTCGCGGCGTGCAGCACGTCGTAGGAGAGGCCGAAGTTGTCCATCACGCGCGGCGTGTAGTTCTCGATGAGCGCGTCGGAGTGCCGCGCGAGGGCGAGGAGCAGGTCCCGGCCCTCATCGGTCATGAGGTCGAGGGTGATGCCCCGCTTGGTGTTGTTCACCCCGTGGTAGATGAAGCCCCACTCGTACCACTGCGGCTCGGGGGGGAGGCGGGTAGCGGAGTACCGCATGAGGTCGGGCCGGGTGATCGACTCGACCTTGATGACGTCGGCGCCGAGCAGCGCGAGGAGGTGGCCCGCCGCAGGGCCGGCCCACCAGGCGGTGAGGTCGAGCACGCGGATCCCGTCGAGTGGGAGGCGCCGGTCGGGGGTGGGGGGCGTCGGGGCACGAGGGTGCCAGTCGACCGTGCCCGCGTGTTCGGCGAGCTCCGGGGCGCGGGTGAAGGCGCGCGGTTCCACCCCGGAGATCCGGTAGGGCACGCGCGGCTGCACGAACCGCCCGCTGGGGGAATCGACGAACGCACCCCGTGCCTGGAAGTGGTCGAACGTCGTGACCGTCGCCCCGTTCCCCACCGGCCCGCTCGGGATCCGCAGCTCCTCGGCCTCGGCGAGCACCGTGGCGCTGGTCCGTGCGGTCGTGTAGTCGTGGGCCATCGTGAGGAACTCGTCGCGGCGCTGCCAGCGCGTGGGGTGGCGGAACCAGTCCTGCTCGTCGAGCTGATCGGGCCGGCCGATGAGCAGGAGGAAGTCGGCGAGCTGCTGCGAGCTGTTGGTGGTGAAGCAGACGTAGCCGTCGGAGGTGGGCTCGATGGACGGCACCTCCACGTTGCGCACGGGCCGTGAGACGGGAGGCCAGCCGGCCATGTCGGCCATGACCGCCGTGTAGGTGTTCATGGTGATCGACATCACCGCGAGGAGCGCGCAGTCGATGTGCTCCCCGCGCCCCGAGCGCTGGGCCTCCCGGACCGCGGCGGCGGCCGCCACGGCGGCGTAGACGCCCGTGACCCACTCACCGATGCGCCCCCCGGCCGCGAACGGCGGGCGCTCGGGGAGTCCCCGGCCGGCGATCGAGCCGCACTCGGCCTGGAGGGTGAACTCGGTGGCCGGACGGTCGCGCCAGGGCCCGTCCTGCCCGAACCGGCTGATCGAGACGATCACGAGGCCCGGGTGACGCTCCATGAGCGCCGGGACGGGGAACGTTCCGGGTGGCCCGTCCTGCACGATCACGTCGGCGGCGACGCACAGGTCGATCACGTCGGGATCGGTGATCGTGCCGGCGAGGCCGCGCTTGGAGGTGTTGAGGAACTCGAAGAGCGCGCCCGGCACGTCGTCGCTCGCCGACGGTCCCCAGCGCCGCAGCGCATCGCCGCCGGGCGGTTCGACCTTCACCACGTCGGCGCCGGCGTCCGCGAGCAGCTTCGTGCAGTAGGGCCCGGCGATCTCGGTGCTCAGGTCGACGACCCGGATTCCGTGCAGCACGCGGTGGGCTCCCTGGGTGGTGGCGGCTCGACGTGGCGGCCGAGTCGGCGGCGGTCGTGGTGGGCAGAGGCGGGCGCTCGAGGTGGTGCCCGGTGGGGTCCGGGCGGATTGTGGCATCGCCGTCGGTGGGCATGCCAGGCCGTCCCTCTAGGCTCCGCCTCCAGTGTCAGCCGTCGAGCCGCTGCGGATCGGGATCCTGGGGGCGGCGCGCATCGCGCCCCGAGCGGTGATCGGGTCGGCGCGGGCCCTGCCCGACGTGGAGGTGGTCGCCGTGGCCTCGCGCGACCGCCGCCGCGGCGAGCGGTTCGCGCGCCGGTACGGGGTGCCCACCGTGCACGAGAGCTACGCCGCGCTGCTCGCCGACGCGCGCGTCGACGCGGTGTACGTCGGTTTGCCGAACGGACTCCACGGTGCCTGGACGGCGGCGGCCGTCCGCGCGGGGAAGCACGTGCTGTGTGAGAAGCCGTTCGCCGCGAACGCCCAGGAGGCGGCCGCGGTCGCCGAGGTCGCCGAAGGATCGAGCGTGGTCGTGATGGAGGCGTTCCACTGGCGCTACCACCCGCTGGCCGAGCTGGTGCGCACCCTGGTCGCCGACGAGCGCGTGGGTCGCGTCCAGCACCTCGAGGCGCGCGCCGTCGTCCCCTACCTGAAGCCCGGCGACATCCGCTTCGACCTGTCGCTCGCGGGTGGATCCCTGATGGACATCGGCTGCTACGCGGTGCACCAGCTGCGCGTCGTCGCGGGTGACGAGCCGCGGGTGGTCTCGGCCCGCGCGAAGTGCAAGGCGCCGGGCGTCGACCGCTGGATCGAGGCGCAGCTGCGCTGGCCCGACGGCCGGACCGGCCGCATCGAAGCCGCGCTGTGGAGCTTCGGCGCGCCCATGATCGACCTCCGGGTCAAGGGGGACCTCGGGATGCTGAAGGTGCTGAACCCGATCGCGCCGCACGTCTACAACCGGGTGACGCTGAAGGACACCGACCTCCCCGCCCACGTCGGCCGCAAGCGCCAGCGGATCGAGGGCGAGTCGTCCTACCAGTGCCAGCTCCGGGCGTTCACCGCCGCGGTGCGCGACGGTGGGCCGGTGCTCACCCCGCCCGCCGACGCGGTGCGCACGCTGCGGGTGATCGACGCCATCTACGAGGCTGCGGGCATGCTGCCCCGGCTGCCCACTCCGGTGGAGGTCGGCCGGTGAGCGGGTACCGGCGCCTCGACGTCGAGCTCCCCGGCGACGACGGCACCACCCTGCGCGGATGGTGCTTCCTCCCCGACGGCGGTGGCCCGTTCGCCGGCGTGGTGATGGCCCACGGCTTCTCGGCGGTGAAGGAGATGGCCCTCGACCGCACCGCGGCGGCGCTCGCGGGCGCGGGGTTCGCGGTGCTCGCGTACGACCACCGCAACCTCGGGGCGAGTGACGGTGAGCCCCGTCAGGAGATCGACATCTGGGCGCAGACGCGCGACTACCGCGCCGCGATCGGATGGCTCGCGGCCCATCGGGCGGTCGACGCGGGCAGGATCGCGATCTGGGGGTCGAGCTTCAGCGGGGGAGAGGTGCTCGTGGTGGGGGCGCTCGACGCCCGGGTTGCCGCGGTGGTCGCGCAGGTGCCCTTCGCCGGGACGGGCGGCGCGTCCGCGGGGCGCTCCGGCGGCTCGGTCGATCCCGACGGCTCGGGGTGGCAGGCGATGCGCGAGGCGCTGCTCACCGATCCCCCCGCGGCGGCCGAACCCGCGGCCGGGCCGATGAAGGTGGTCACCGACCGTGACGGTGAGCCGGCCATGCTCGCGCAGCCGGAGTCGTGGCGGTGGTTCACCAGCGAGGGCCAACGGCCGGGCTCGACCTGGCGCAACGAGTGCACCGTGCGGCTCACCTGCGGGTCCCTGCGCTTCGACCCGGGGCTCGCCGTCGCGCACGTCGCGCCGACGCCGTTGCTGATGATCGTGGCGACGGAGGACCGGCTCGCGGCGACCGACGTCGCGCTCGCGGCGTTCGAGCGGGCGGGTGAGCCGAAGGAGCTGCTCCTGGTGGAGGGCGATCACTTCGTCGTCTACGACGACCCCACGTTCGATCGGTGCGTGCGGACCACGATCGAGTTCCTGAGGAGGCACCTCGGTGGCTGACGCCGACCGACCCATCAGCCGGCTCGAAGCGTGGTTCCGCGACCACGAGCCGGACGAGACGATCGTGCCGGCGGCCACCGTGGTGATCGTCCGCGACTCCCCGGCCGGCATCGAGACGCTCATGCTCCACAAGAACTCGAAGCTCGCGTTCGGTGGGATGTGGGTGTTCCCCGGCGGTCGGATCGACGACGAGGACCGTGACGGGGCCACGAGCGCCGAGGACGCAGCCCGCCGCGCGGCCGTGCGGGAGGCGGCGGAGGAGGCCGACCTCGTGGTGTCGCCCGATGCGCTCGCGTGGATCGCGCACTGGACCCCGCCCGCGCTCACGCCGCGCCGCTTCGCGACGTGGTTCTTCGTCGGGCCCGCACCATCGGAGGGGACCGTGACCGTCGACGGCGGGGAGATCCACGACGCGGCGTGGATGGCCCCCGCGGACGCCATCGCGCGGCGAGACGAGGGTGGCATCGAGCTCGCGCCGCCGACGTGGGTGACGCTCGCCTACCTGCGGCAGTTCGGGACCGTGGCGGCGCTCATGGCCGACGCCCAGGCCCGGGTGCCCGAGGTGTTCGAGACCCGGATGGGGCGCTCCGCCGGCGACCTGGTCGCGATGTGGGCGGGGGACGCGGGCTACGAGGCCGGTGACCCCATGATCGACGGCCCGCGCCACCGCCTGGTCATGACGGCGACCACCTGGCGCCTCGAACGCACCTGAACCGGCATCTCAGGGGGTGGGGGGCGGCTCGGAGGTGCGCTGCCTGGCGGCGAGCCAGCCCTTGATCATCGTGGCGAACTCGGCCGGGTTGTAGATGTCCTCCTCGTAGTCGAAGCGCCCGTCGCCCGCGTAGTGCAGCTTCGTCCAGTTGATCTCGCGGTGGACGCTCCCGTCGCCGGGGTCGGCCATCACGTTCCAGATGGCGCAGATCACCCAGCCCCGGTCCTCGTCGATCACCACCCACTCGGCCGGGAAGTCCACCATGTCGCGGTTGATCGGCTCGGCCATGGTCCGGCTGATCCAGTCGAGGATCTGGGCGCGGCCTTCGAGGTGGCCGTAGTGGTGCTCGTGGTACCGGGCGTCCTCCGTGAAGCAGTCGGCCCACTGCGTCCAGTCACCGGTGGCGCACGCGTGCTGTGCCGCTGCCTGGAACCTCGCGAACGCGCCGTCGATCTCCTCGCGGGAGTACGTGGTCACGGTCCCCTCCGCTGCCGTGGTGCTGGTGTCCGGGTGCTCAGGTGGGTGGCCCGAGCGCGCTGAACCCGGGGAGGCGCGTGCCGTCGGGTCGGGTCAGGCCCTCGAGGTCGCAGGCGAAGGTGGCGGTGCCCCGCGCCCGGAGCTTGCCGTCGACTCCGAGCACGACGGTGTCGGCCACGATGAACCGCCGCCCGACCCGCACGACCGTGCCGCGGCACTCGACCGTCTCGCCGATCTGGATCGGCCGGTGGAACTCGAGGTTCATCGAGATGGTCGGGAACGGACGGAACTCGGAGAGCAGTGACGAGAAGGCCATGCCGCACACGTCGTCGACGATCAGCCCGAGGAAGCCGCCGTGCACCTGGCCGACGGGGTTCGCGCAGGCCGGGGTGGGCGTCCAGGTGACCCGGCTGCACCCGTCGGTGCACTCGATCACCCGGTAGCCGAGGAGATCGTGGCGGCCGTTGTGCATCTGGGGCGCGGGCGGTGCCCCGGGGAGCAGGTCGGTCCGGGCGATCGAGTCCATCGGGCGGGCACGCTAGCCGCACCGTACGATCCCCTCGATCGGCCGGGCCGGGCGAACAGGTTCGACGGCGACGGCGACGGCGATGACGGTGATGACGGCAATGATGACGATGGCCGCGATGACGAACCGCGCCCGACGAGGACGAGCACCACGGTGATGGTGGCGACGAGCACGAGCACGACGGCGGGCGGGTGAGCGCGAGCACCGCACCGGAGTCCGCGACCGAGGCGTCGGTCGCACGCGGCGTGTGGGTCGTGTTCGCCGGCCTCATGATCGGCAACGCGCTCTCGTCGCTCGACACGACGGTGGTCGCCACGGCGTTGCCCACCATCGTCGGCGACCTGCACGGCATCCGCGAGCTGTCGTGGCTCGCCACCTCGTACCTGCTCACCGCGATGGTGAGTACGCCCCTGTACGGCAAGCTCGGTGACCTCTACGGGCGCAAGCGCATCTTCCTGTTCGCGCTCGTCACGTTCCTGATCGGGTCGATGCTCTGCGGGATGGCGCAGTCGATGACGCAGCTCATCGTGTTCCGCGCGATCCAGGGGCTCGGCGCCGGTGGGCTCATGTCGCTTCCGTTCGCGATCCTCGGCGACCTCGTGCCGACGCGCTCGCTCGCGAAGTTCATCGGCTACTCGAGTCTGGTGTTCCTCGTGGCCAGCGTCGGCGGACCGATCCTGGGCGGCGTCTTCGCGGAGCACCTGTCGTGGCGCCTGGTCTTCTACATCAACCTGCCGCTCGGGCTCGTGTCGTTGGTCATCGTGGGACGCGCGCTCCATGCGCCCGTGCGGCGGACCGCGCACAAGGTCGACTACCAGGGCGCGCTGCTGCTGGTCGCGGCGATCACCTCGTTCGTGTTCCTCACCGACTGGGGCGGCTCCCGCTACGCGTGGGGCTCACCCACGATCGTCGGGCTCGGCGTGGCCACGGTGCTGTTCTCCGTGATGTTCGTGTTCCGCGAGCGGCGGGCCGAGGAGCCGGTGCTCCCCGGACGCATGTTCCGCACGGGGACGGCGCGCCTCGCGGCGGGGATCAACTTCACGACCGGCCTCGCGTTCTGGCCGGCGCTCTACTTCACCGCCGCGTTCCTCCAGTACGTGCACGGTGTCGAGCCGGGCGTCGCCGGGATCTACGTCGCACCGTTCATGGTCGGCGCGGTGGGCGGAAACCTGGTCTCGGGGAGGGCGATCGGGCGCACCGGTCGGTACCGCATCTGGCCGATCGTCGGGGGGGTCGCCACCATCGCAGGAGGCGTGCTCCTCGGCCTCTCGCAGACCGACACCCCGCTCGCGATCATGCTCGGCGGCGCGTCCATCGTGGGCTTCGGCGTCGGCTTCACCATGCAGACCGTGCTGCTCGTCGCGCAGAACGAGGTGGAGTTGCATGACATCGGTGTCGCCACCTCGACGACGTTCCTCGCGCGCCAGATGGGTGGTGCGATGGCGCTCGCGGTGCTGGGCGGGGTACTGAACAACCGGCTCGCGCACTGGATCCCACGTCTCACCCCGCGCGACGCCGGGCTCAACCTCGAGAAGCTCCGCGGCACGCCGGCGGCGATCCGTGAGCTCTCGCCGGCCGTGAGCACAGGGGTGATCGACGCCTTCTCCCGCTCGCTGTCGGCGGTGTTCTGGTGCCTCGTGCCGATCGGTGTGGTCTGGCTGGTGCTGGCGTTGTGGCTCCCCGAGCGTCCCCTGCGCACCGACGACGTCACCGCGATCGACGCCGTCGATGACACGGGCCTCGCGGCGCTCGCGGTGGTCGAGGGCACGCACGGGGGGATCTGACCGGATGGAGGGGACGACATGAAGATCTCACTCGGGCTTCCCACCCACAAGGTCCACGCGTTCGACGAGTTGTGCTCGGCAGAGGCCGTCGCGGAGATCGCGCGTGCGGCGGAGGCCGGTGGGCTCGACGCGGTGTTCGTGACCGAGCATCCCATCCCCGCGAACGGATGGCTCGGCAGTGGCGGTCACCACGCGCTCGACCCGTTCGTGGCGCTGTCGTTCGTGGCCGCCGCGACGACG
This sequence comes from Acidimicrobiia bacterium, assembly GCA_045862935.1. Lineage (GTDB taxonomy): Bacteria > Actinomycetota > Acidimicrobiia > IMCC26256 > PALSA-555 > CAIUKV01. Next base: position 941 of record BTUT01000050.1, on the reverse strand, counting down.
ACGCTGCGTCTGCACACCAATCTCTTGATCCTCGCGTACCGCAACCCGTTCCTCGCGGCGAAGAGCGTCGCGTCGCTCGACGCGCTGTCGGGTGGGCGGGTGATCCTCGGCGTGGGCGCGGGGTACCTCGAGGGCGAGTTCGCCGCGCTCGGCGCCGACTTCGACGCCCGCAACGAGCTCACCGACGAGGCCATCGTGGCGATGCGGCGCGCGTGGACGGGCGAGAGCGTCGTCGCGGCGGGACGCGGCTGGTCGGCCGGCGGCAACACCGCGCTCCCCAGGCCGGTGCAGCAGCCCGGACCGCCGATCTGGATCGGCGGCAACTCGCGGCGAGCCATCCGGCGGGTGATCGACCACGCCGACGGCTGGATGCCCATGCCGAGCCCTCCGGGATCGGAGTCCCGACTCCGGACCCCGGCGATCGCGTCGCTCGACGCGCTGGCGGCCCGCCTCGACTACGCGCGCGGCTACGCCGACGAGGTGGGCCGCACGGACCCGTTCGAGGTGGTGTTCATGCCGGTCGGGCTCGACCTGTTCTCCAAGGCCCGCGTGGATCCGGTCCCCGTGGTGGACGGGATCCACGCGATGGCCGAGGTCGGCGTGACCTACTGCGCGCTCACCGTCCCCGGTGAGACCCGCGCGGAGTACCTGGCGAACGTCGAGGTGCTCGCCACGTCGGTGGTCCCGAACGTCTGACGGTCAGAGCTCGGGTGCGAGCTCGGCGAGGAGCTCGTGGGTCCGGCGCAGCGATGCGACGCGGTCGTCGCCGACGGCGAACGGTGCCGCTGCGACGTCGGTGACGCCTGCGTCCCGGTACTGCTCGAGGCGGGACCGCACGGCCCGCTCCGTACCGACCACGCACACGTCGGCTGGTCCGGCGGCGTCGCCCGTGGCGAGGATCCGCTCGGAGGTGGGAATCGCCGAGTACACCCCGAAGAGCT